>WJLC01000053.1 GCA_014728745.1 Candidatus Pacearchaeota archaeon | reverse complement strand
TCTTGTTAAAGAAGGCCGTGATAAAGGAAGAACTATGAGAAGAAATGTAAAGGGTCCTGTCAGAGTAGGAGATGATTTAATGCTTAGAGAAACTGAAATTGAAGCTAGGAAAATAAGAAGTAAGGTTTCAAAAGGAGCGTATACTTAAGATGTGCGAAGTCCATAAATCAATTGATGAAGTTGTTGAAATAAAAGGATTTAGACAGAAAATGAGGGAACTTTCTTTTGGACAGACTCTTGATGTTCCTGGTTTAAGTGAGGCTGAGGTTAGTGCCATTACTAGAACTTATTCTGATGATTATGTAATCCTTAAAGAAAGGCAAGTAGATAATGGAACATATAATCTTAATATAAGAGCTAGGGAGGGGAGACTTCAAAATGCCTAAATGTTCTTATTGCGAAAAAGACTATGATATTCACAAGGGTTTAACTCTTGTTAAGAATGATGGAGAAATTATTAATCTGTGCTCTTCAAAATGCAGAAAAAACAGAAAGATGAAAAGAAGAAGAGTTAGATGGGTTTCTAAGGAAAAAAAGATTAAAAGAAAAGAAAAGCCAGTTCCTAAAGAGACTAAGGAACAAATTGTTAAGGAGATTCAAGGAGAGAACAAGAATGTTCCAAAAGAAGTAGCTAAAAAAGAAGAAAAGATAGCTGAAAAACAGACTAATAAACAGGCAGGTAAGCAAGATAATAATCAAGATAATAATTCATCTAAAGACAAAGAGCAAGATAAAAGCAAATCAGATGAATCTGATAAATCTGATAAATCTGATAAATCTGATAAATCCAATAAACCAAAGAAATAAGGTTTAAAAAGTATTTTTTCATTATATTCTTAATAAAAAGAGGAGAGATAATATTAAATGGTAAATATAAAGAACACAGTAATAAGCATCCTTTTTATTGTTGTTGGAGCTTTTTTAATAAGGTATGCATTGCTAAGACCGTGTTATGTGGAACCTATAACTCAGACAATTAAGGGAGAGATTGTAGAAGTAAGTCAGCCAAGTCAAATGAACAGGCTTATGTGCTTGTCTACAGACTATATGGCATTGATTGCAACACTTATTGGGACTGCCTGCATATTTCCAGGAGTTGCTGGATTATTTAAGAGTCTTACTGAGCCTAGCACTGATAAAAACAATAAAAAGAAAAGCAAGAGTAAAAAGAAAAAGAAGAAAAAATAAACTAAATTTTTCTCTTAGTTTTTAATTTTTAATTTTTAATTATTTGCAAATTATTTCTGATTTGTTTGGTCTTGGATCTTCCCAATTTTCAGAATGCTGAATGTTTGCTCCAGTTATTGGGCTGATGTTTATCACTTGCTTATTTTTACAAGTTATCTCATAGTCTTGGCAGTAATTATTTTCATCACAAACAGCTTTTGTATATGTTCTATAATCTAAAGGATATTGAGAGGAATTAGAATAGTTTTGAATTATTCTTCCTGTAAGAGCATTGTTTATCACTAAAAATGCAAGCGCAATCACGACTAGTGTTAGTATTATTGCTACTAATATCTTGCTTATCTTTGCTTTTTTCATATAATTTTTTTATTGGTATGATTATTTAAAACCTGGTTTTTTAAAATTCTTAAAAATAAATCCAAAAAGTTAATTTGGGGTTTTTAGGGCTTAAAACAAGCAGATTTAAGGGGCAAGCTTTAAAAACCTATTTTGATTTATATAAGTAGAAATTGAAAAATTTCTGAAAAATAGGGGTTTAAATTTTTGCTGATAGTAGCAAATATCAAAATCAGAATAAAGATCAAATCAAAATAAAACAATCAAAATCTAAAAACAAATAAAAAACAAAATGGTTAAATCAAAATCTAAAACAAAATCTAAATCCAAATCTGCAGGGTATAATGCTAAGGAAATTAAGGTTTTAGAAGGAAGAAAAGCAGTTAGGGCAAGACCTGCAATGTATATTGGAAGCACTGGAAAAGATGGTTTGCATCATCTTGTTTACGAGGTTGTTGATAATGCAGTTGATGAGGCAATGGCGGGTCATTGTTCTGAAATTGATGTTTCTATAAACAAAGATGGTTCAGTAACTGTTGAAGATGATGGAAGAGGAATACCTGTTGATAAACATCCTCAATTAAAAATTCCTGCTGTTCAAGTAGCATTAACTAAGCTTCATGCAGGAGGAAAATTTGATAAAAAATCTTATGCTATCTCAGGGGGATTGCATGGTGTTGGTGTAAGCTGTGTTAATTTCTTGTCTAAAAAATTGATTGTAGAAATTAAAAGAGATGGAAAAATCTACAGACAAGAATATCTTAAAGGAAAGCCTAAGAACAAACTAAAAAAAGTTGGGAAATGCAGTCAAAATGATTCTGGAACAAAAATAATTTTTTGGCCTGATGAAGAAATCTTCTCAACACTTAAGTTTGATTTTAAGGTTTTGGAAACAAGATTCAAAGAAATAGCTTTTTTGAATGCTGGACTGAAAATCAATCTAAAAGATAAGATTAAAGACAAACAAGAAAAGTTTTATGCTTCTGGAGGATTAATGGAATTTGCAAAATGGATTAATAGAAACAAAGATACTATTCACAGCAAGCCAATTTATTTTAAGAGAAAGCAAGGAGATGTTGTAATTGAAGTGGCTATCCAATATAATTCTGGTTATCAGCAAAATATTTTTGGGTTTGTTAATACAATAAACACTGTTGAAGGTGGAACACATGTTTCTGGATACAAGGCTGCTTTAACAAGGGTTGTTAATGATTATGCAAAGAAAAAGAAAATGATTAAGTCAGGAAATTTAACTGGAAATGATGTAAGAGAAGGAAATACCACTGTAATAAGTGTTAAGATTCCTGATCCTCAATTTGAAGGACAGACTAAGACAAAATTAGGAAATTCTGAGATAAGAGGTCTAATGAACAGCATAGCTAGCACTGCACTAGGCCAGTTTTTTGAAGAAAATCCTAAGATTGCTAAAAAAATAACTTCTAAAGCAGCAGATTCTGCAAAAGCAAGACTGGCTGCTAAAAAAGCAAAAGAATTAGTAAGAAGAAAAAATGCATTTGGGATTGGAGGCTTGCCTGGAAAATTAGCAGACTGTTCTAAAAAGAAATCTGAAAAAACTGAATTGTATATTGTTGAGGGTAATTCAGCGGGTGGTTCAGCAAAACAGGCTCGTAACAAGGAGATACAGGCAGTTCTTCCTTTGAGAGGTAAGATTTTAAATGTTGAAAAATCAAGTCCTACAAAAACACTTTCAAATAAAGAATTGGCAAATCTTATAACTGCAATAGGAACAGGAGTTGGAGACCAGTTTGATTTAAACAAATTAAGATACAATAAAATAGTATTAATGGCAGATGCAGATGTTGATGGTGAGCACATTACAACACTATTGCTTACTTTCTTTTTCAGATTCATGCCTGAATTAATTAAAAATGGTCATTTGTATATTGCAATGCCTCCTTTGTACAGGCTTAGGAAAAAGAGAAAAGATCATTATGTTTATACTGGCAAAGAATTAGAAAAACTTTCAAAGAAATTAGGAGTTAAAGAATCAAATGTGACTCGTTTCAAAGGTCTTGGAGAGATGTCATCAACTCAGTTGTGGAAAACAACAATGAATCCTGACACTAGAAAAATAAAAAAGGTTTTTATTGAAGATGCTTTGGAAGCAGATCAAACATTCACAATGCTTATGGGCAATGATGTTCAGGCTAGAAAGGAATTTATACAAGATAATGCTACAGAAGCAGACTTAGATATTTAAACCTAAAAAACTTAAACATACACATGGCCAAAAAATCAAAAATACAAACACCTACGTGGATTTTGGAAGGATATGACTCAGAAGAAGCTTACAACAAGGCAAAGGGCATAAAACCAGAAAAGAAAAAGCCAAAGCCAAAAAAGAAAAGGAAAAAGAAATCCAAAAAGAAAAAATCCCAATCTCTTGATGAAGAGGACATTGGCAAAAAAAAGTTTAAGATAAGGGAATGTCCTGAATGCAACAGTGATGAGGTAAGGGTTGTTGTAGGACATGCAGAAGGAGAAGAAGCAAAGGAATGGGAATGCAAGAAATGCGGATGGAAAGGAACAAACATAGTAAAGAAAGAACTAACAGAAGAACAATTACTGAAGTATCTTGATGAAAAAGGAGAGGAAGTTTCATAATCCAAAACAAGGAAAAAAATACAGAAATAAATCATAAAAAATACAAAATGGAAATAGAATACGAAGAACTAGAGCAAGGAGACATTTTAAAGATAAATGGAACTGACTATGAAGTTTTAAAAGTCAGAAAAGAAGCTGACCCAAGACCTGATGTAAAGAGAGGTCCTAGGATAAGAATGTTTGTCAAGGTTGAATTGCGTAAGGCTGAAAGTGGACAGCTTTTTCCAACAGCTTTTCTTAAGGTTTATGAAGATACTGGCAGAATAATGTTAATAGACCATAAGAATGTGGAAAAAGATAAGATTGAGCTGAAAAAGAAAGAATAAGAAAAGTAACTAAAAAATATCAATTATTGAAATGTCAGATGATAAAAGCAAGCTGAATGAAATAGAAAAAGGCGTAGTGAATACTGAGGTTTCTTCAGAAATGAAGAAATCTTATTTAGATTATGCTATGAGTGTAATAGTTAGCAGAGCTATTCCTAGTGTAGAAGACGGATTAAAACCTGTTCAAAGAAGAATTCTTTACTCAATGAGCAAAATGGGATTAAAACCAAACACTGCTACTAAAAAATCAGCTAGAATTGTAGGAGATGTTATTGGTAAATATCATCCTCATGGAGATCAAGCTGTTTATGATACAATGGTTAGATTAGCTCAGGATTTTTCAATGAGATATCCTTTAGTCTTTGGACAGGGTAACTTTGGAAGTATTGATGGAGATGATGCTGCGGCTTACAGATATACTGAAGCCAAATTAAAAAAGACCTCTATGGAGCTTCTTGAAGATATGGATAAAGACACTGTTAAGTTTGCTAGTAATTTTGATAGTTCATTAAAAGAGCCTACTCTTTTGCCAGGAAAATTTCCTAATCTTATTTTAAACGGAGCAACTGGAATTGCTGTTGGAATGTCAACAAACATTCCCCCTCATAATTTAAATGAAATATGTGATGCAATAATAGCTTACATAAAAAATTCTAGTATTACTGTTGAAGAGCTTTCTGAGATTGTAACTGGTCCAGATTTCCCAACAGGAGGAGTTGTTTCAGGAGAGATTGAGGAAATGTACAAGAAAGGAAAAGGAAGCCTGATTTTAAGAGGAAGAGTCACAACTGAAAAAATAAAGAGAAAAAAGGCAATTGTTATAACTGAGATTCCTTACATGCTTGATAAATCAAAATTAATTACTCAGATTGCTAAACTTGTTAGAGATAAGAAAATAAAAAACATTTCAGGACTGAGAGATGAAAGTTCAAAAGGAAAAATAAGGATTGTTATAGAATTAAAGAAAAGAGCAAATCCAAAGTTCATTATAAATAGACTTTACAAATACACTAGATTACAGGATAGTTTTAATGCTAACATTATTGCCTTGATTAAAGGACAGCCTAAGAGACTTAATTTAAGAGAGATTGTTGAGGCGTATGTTGAGCACAGAAAATTAATGATCACTAACAGAAGCAAGTATCTTCTTGATAAAGCGGAAAATAGACTGGAAATTGTTGAAGGATTGCTAAAGGCTCTTAAGAAAATAGATAATATAATAAAGATGATTAAAAACGCTAAGGGTAAGACAGATGCTTTAAATAAATTAAAAAAGAATTTTAAGCTTTCACAAAGGCAGTCTGAAGCTGTTTTGGACTTGAAACTTCAGCAGTTGACTTCTCTTGAAAAAGACAATCTTACAAAAGAAGAAAAAGAACTGAAAAAGACAATTTCTAATCTTAAGAAAATACTTGGAGATGTGAAAGAGATTTTAAAGATTATAACTGAAGAAGTTAAAGAACTTAAAGAAAAGTATGGAGATGAAAGAAGAACAAAGGTTTTGAATAAAATTAAAAAGCTAAAGGAAAAAGACCTTGTTCAGAAAAAGGA
Source organism: Candidatus Pacearchaeota archaeon (assembly GCA_014728745.1). Lineage (GTDB taxonomy): Archaea > Nanobdellota > Nanobdellia > Pacearchaeales > GW2011-AR1 > WJLC01. The sequence goes on along the minus strand of WJLC01000053.1, from coordinate 4,856 downwards.
TGTTGTTGTGACAATAACTAAAAAAGGATACTGCAAGAGAATTGATGTTAAAAAATACAAGGAACAGAAAAGAGGAGGAAAAGGAGTAATAGGAAGTGGCCTGACTACAGGAGATTTTGTAAAACAATTAATACCTTGCTCTACTCATGATTACTTAATGTTCTTTACTTCAAGGGGCAGGGTTTTATGGCTTAAGGCCTATGATATTCCTCAAAGTAAGCGTTATGGAAAAGGAAAGGCAATTGTAAATCTCCTCAAACTTAAAAACGAATACGTAACAAATGTTATCTCTGTAAAGAGTTTTGAAGGTTATTTATTCATGGCAACTAAGCAAGGGAAAGTAAAGAGGATTTCCTTAAAGCATTTTTCTAGGCCGAGATCTGGAGGCATTAAAGCAATTAAACTTCCAAATGATAATTCAGATGAGCTTATTGGTGTTGAGGTTTTAAAAGAAAACCAAGAGGTTTTCTTAGCAACAAGACAAGGAAAAGCAATAAGGTTTAATGCAGATGATATAAGACCAATGAGCAGATCTTCTTATGGAGTTATTGGAATCAAGATTGATAAGAGTGATGAAGTGGTGAGTCTTGAAATGCTAGACAGTGATGCAATAATGACAATAACTGAAAAAGGATATGGAAAAAGAACAGCTCTGAAAGATTACAGAAAGACTGCGAGAGCTGGAAAAGGAGTGATTAATTTAAGAGTTAGCAAGAAAACAGGCAATGTAGTTAATAGCATTGCAGTTGACCCAAAAGATAGTATAATAATAACAACTGCTAAAGGAATGGTTATAAGAACTAATCTAAAGAATATAAGAGTAATGGGGAGAGCTACTCAGGGTGTTAAGGTAGTTAAACTACAACCTAAAGACAGAGTAACGGATATTGTTAAAGTAGTTGATGAAGATTAAAGATTCTGATTAAGTTTAAGCAAATTCTGGGCCTTTTTCAAATTCTTTTTCTATTATTTTTTTATTTTCCTTATTTGGAGAAATTCTTTTTTTAATATCTCCAAGATATCCAAGAAGGGCTTTTAATTTTCCTTCTGTTTCAATTTTTGTAATGTATCCCTTGCAATACTGTCCTTCTTCATTGTATGCTGGTTCAGTAATAGTGTTAAGATAATCTCTTTCTTTGAAGTGAATTTTCATTTTAAGGGAATCTTTTGGAACAAGAGATTTTGTTTTTTCTTTGAATTCACTGAATTCTTTTGCTTCTTGAAACAATTTCTGATACATGATATTTCTTTGAATATTTTCTTCAAAGTACTCTGATGCTTCTTGAGTAAAATCAAGGATCTTTAACTCATTGTCTAGTGCAATAATGGGGTCGTGAACATAGAGCATAGCAAGGTATAATATTTCCTGAGAAAGTTGGGTTTTGGATTCTTTTTGCAATTGTTTTAGCTCTTTTTTTAATTTTTTTACCCTAGACTTTTCGTGCATAATTATATTGTCTTTGTCAAGAATAAGTTTCTCTAATTGGTTTACTTCTTCCATTAATTTTTCTCCTTCATGCAAGAAGTCAATATCTTCTTGGTTTTTAGGCAGTGAAAAATCTCTGAATCTTTTCAAAAACCCTCTTAGATTTTTGTGAATTTCTTGATAAGAATCTATAAATTTTTTATAAGAATCAGAATTTACAATGTCTTGCTCAGTAATGATTTTTTGAGCTAATTTTTTCCTAATATTTTCAAAGACCATTAATATATACTGGTTTTGATTTTTATAAAATTATATTTAATCTTTTAAATACTTTGAAATTGTGGGATATTTCTTATTATCAAGAGGTTTTGTTTTGGTTTTTGGCTTGTTTATTTCTATTTCTCTTTTTATTTCTCTTTTTTCTGTTTTTGGTTTTTGACTTTGTTCTGAATTTTCTTTTGATTTTGTATTCTGTTGTTCTGTGCTTTCTTGCACTTGTCCTTGTTTTTTAGCAGATTCATTTTCTTTAACTTTTTTCTCAAACAAAGGACACATGCTTTTGTATTCACACCAGCCACAAAGAGCACTTTTATTAGCTGGAAATTCATTTGCAGATTCAATTTTTTTAATTAACTGCAGGGTTTGTTTTCTTAATTCTTTTAATTCTTCATTGGTTCTTTTTGAGGTTATTTTTTTATTGTGCGCAAGATAGTGCCAGTTTAATGTAACTTCATTGTCATAACCATGAATGTCTTTTATTGCTAGTGCATACAATGCCAATTGCCTGTCTGTTTCTATTTTTTCCTTGCTTGGAAGAGAATTTGCTGTCTTATAATCATGTATCTCAAAATCCCCTGTTTGGGCATTTTTAGCAAGTCTATCAATAAATCCAATAATCTCATATTTGCCATCAGAATCTAAAGAAAAAATAATCTTTTTTTCTAATTCAATTGTTCCATCGTCAAACGGATGATGTTTTTTAAAGTAATTAACTAAAAACTCTACCCCTTTATTAAAATAGTCTTTTGATGTCATGTTATCTCTAACAATTAGTATTTCTTGAGAAAAATCCTTTTTCCACTGGTCTGAATAATAGATGATTAAATCATCGAGTGTTGGAATTTCTTTTTTGCTATCAGCTTCTTTTGCTTTTTGATAAAGCCATTCAAGAGTATTGTGCACAGCACTTCCCAAATGTGCTTCAATTGTTTTTTCAACTTCAGGGATTATTTTGTCAATATATCTTAATTTGAATTTGTAAGGACATTGTTCAAAAGTACTTATTTTAGAATGAGAATACATTACCATAGGATTAAACAACCTTTTTTAATTTTAATGTTGTAAACATCATTAACAGAAAATGAGTCTTTCTTTTATAAGTTTTATTGAGAACTACAAGGTGAATATGAAACTGTTTCAGAATTGAGAATCCTTTTTTGTTTTAGATTAAACAATTTCTCCATATCCAATAAGTCTCCAATGACCACCAATGTTTCTAGCAATACCAACATTGTCTCTTTTTAAGGCAACAATAGGAATTTTCAAAAGCAATTCAATTTCACTGGTTTTTTTATCTATTTTTTCAACAGTGCCTACAGTTGTAGTTGTATTAACACTCAGCATTAGGCTTTCTCTTGTTTTTAATGGCTGGACTTTTTCATGCTCTTCTGTTCCCATTACTTTATCAAAAAGTTTTTCTTTTATTTTTATCCTGTTTGTTATTTCTGGAAGAGTGCCTTTTGTTGAAACAAGGTTTCCTATAAGTGCATCTGTTTTTGTAAGAGTTGGATCAAGATTTGTTTCTATTGAAATACTGCTTCCAGGAGTTATTTTCTTTACTGAATCTTTTCCTTTGTGTAATGATAAAATTTTAGTGACTAATGGTTTGTAGATTTCTTTATTTTGCTCTTTTATTGTTAAGCCTGGTTTGATTTCTATTTCATCTCCTACTTTAAGCACACCTTTTCTCAAAATCCCTCCTAAAACTCCTCCTTTTAGGTTTTTAATAAGTGTTCCTGGTTTGTTTACATCAAAGCTTCTAGCAATAAGAAGAATAGGATCTGATTCAGTATCTCTCTTAGGTATTTTTATTTTAGAAAGTTCCTTTAATACTTTGTCTATATTTACTTCTTGCTGAGCAGAAGCAGGGATTATTGGTGCAGATTCAGCTATTGTTCCTTTCACAAATTCTTTTATTTCATCATAGTTTTTCTTAGCTTGTTCTTTTGAAACTAGATCAATTTTATTTTGGACAATTATAATATTCTTAATGTTCTTTGCTTGTAAAGCAGAAAAATGTTCCATTGTTTGAGGTTTTATTCCTTCGTTCGCAGCAATTACAAGAATAGCAGCATCAATTATTGCAGCTCCTGAAAGCATTGTAGCCATTAGCATTTCATGTCCTGGAGCATCAATGAAACTAATGTAACGGACTGGATTTCCCTTGCCTTTCACGTTGTATTCATTGCCTTTTTTGTAAATTGTGGTGTCAGCATAACCTAGTTTAATTGTTATTCCTCTTCTTAATTCCTCTGAGTGAGTGTCTGCGAATTTTCCAGCAAGTCTGCTTAATAGTGTTGTCTTACCATGATCAATATGTCCAACTACACCTACATTTAGCTCTTCAATTTCTTTTTCCTTGCCTTTTTCTTTTTTTTCTTTCTTAGTTTCTTTGGCCTTTTCTTTGCTTTTATCAGTCATATAAGTTCAAGAAAATGTTTCTTATTAAAGGTTTTCATTGAATTAAGATTTTTATTATATTTTATATTGATATTATATTGATATGCTTTAAAGAAATATTTAAAAGTTTGACATATTTTATTTATGTATGAAAAAGAGAGTTGGAATAATTTTTTTGATTTTATTTTTAGCAAGCATGGCTATTATTTATGCTGTGATAGATGCAAATAAACCAAACCACCCTTTAGATAAACTTAATGGTTTTGAAAATCACCCTTTGGATGCAAATGGAAATGGCATTATTGATGTTTGTGATTCTTTATCAGAGCCTTCAAATCCTGTTGATGTTAATTTAAACAAGGCTTATCATTCTTTGAATGAAATATCTGCAACACCTGCTAGTTCTGTTTCTGTTGATGTAGATGGAAATGGATGGCCAGATGTATGCGAAAATACAAGCACCTTTTTAGAAAGTGAGGCCTCTAGTGGACTGGTTTTTCATAATCCCTCTCAAATTACTCGAACAAGCACTAATTATCAAAGTATTGATTCTGATGGAAATGGCTATCCAGATAAAGGAGACTGCATAATTTCTGAATTGCAGACAGATATTAATAATTGCGGGTCTTGTGGAAATGCTTGTTTAGATGGAGAAGTTTGCTCTCAAGGAGTTTGCGTACAACCTGTTTGGATAAGATATACTTCTTCTAATTATTTGGGAGATACAGATAGTGATAGAAATGTTCTTAAT
>WJLC01000052.1 GCA_014728745.1 Candidatus Pacearchaeota archaeon | reverse complement strand
ACACAAAAAATAAAGTTAAAAGGAGGTAAATAAATGGTTTTGGATTTCGCAAAAGAAGCTATTGACAATGCAACAAGCCACAGCATTAATTTTGAAGAATTAAAAGCTGGAAAGGCCAGCATAAAAGTTGTTGGTTGTGGTGGAATGGGTTGTAATGCTGTAACATGGCTTTTCAATAAAGGAATTAGTGGTGCAACTGTTTACGGTTTGAACACTGATGCCCTGCATTTAAGTGTGACTAAAGCTGATGAAAAACTTTTGATTGGCAAAGAGCTTACCAGAGGTTTAGGATGTGGTGGAAAACCCCAAAAAGGGAGAGAAGCTGCAAAAGAATCACTTAGTGACATAAAAAAGGCTGTATCAGGATCTGATATGGTGTTTGTTATTGCAGGAGAAGGTGGAGGAACAGGAACAGGAGTAGCCCCAGTTGTTGCTCAGCTTGCAAAAGAGAGCGGAGCAGTAGTAATTGGAGTAGTCACTATGCCTTTTGAAGCTGAAAAAGCTAGAATTGACAAAGCTGAATTTGGTTTGAGAGAGCTGAAGGAAGTTACAGATACAACTATTGTATTAGACAATGGAAGACTTGTGGACATTGCAGGACAATTGCCTATTGAACAGGCTTTTGCAGTTGCTAATGAACTTATTTCTACTATGACAAAAGGAATAGTTGAAACAATCACTTTGCCTAGTTTGATTAATTTAGACTATGCAGATGTTTCAGCAATTATGAAAAATGGTGGAGTAGCAGTTATAGGAATTGGCGAAAGTGATTCAAGTTCTGACCGAGTTACTGAGTCAGTTAAGCAAGCCCTTACACATCCTCTACTTGACGTGGATTACAAAGGTGCTAGCGGAGCTTTAATACATGTAACATGCGGCCCAGATTTGAAGCTGGAAGAGTTTGACATTGTGGGCAAATTGGTCTCAGAAAATCTTTCTCCAGATGCACAGGTTATTATTGGTGCTAGAATTAATAAGGAATTCTCTGGCAAAGTCAGAGTTATTACTATTATGACTGGCGTAAAGTCACCTTACATACTTGGAAAAGATATGGATGAGCAAAGAATGCCACAGTCTAAAGAAATATCAGATTTAGGAATAGAAGTAGTATAATAAACTAACTTCTTTAATAGTCTGAAGTTTATATTTTTATTGCCAGGGTTTTTCCCTGGTGTTTTTTATTTTATTTTCTTAATATTTTTATTAGAATTAAACATTAACTTTTTTTGTTTTTTTCTTTCGTCTGTTTTTGTACTTGTTAAAGTACATTATTTGCTCTAGATTTATCTTTTTGGCTTTTTTTCTGGTTTCTCCTTTCTTTTTGGATTCCTTTCCTATTGGAAACATAGCTTCTACATCTACTTTTTCTGGAATTCCTAGAGCTTCTTTCACAAGATAATCTACAAAATACCCTACCCAGCATGTAACTAGGCCTTCTTCTTCGAGCCTTAACAAAAAGTTCTCTATAGCAGCTCCTGCTTCATGCCTGCAAAACTTTTCTGCTCTCTCTTCATAAGCATTAAGAACCATTTTTTTGTCAGTGCAGACAACAACAATACATTTTGCTTCTGCAACAAAAGGTTGCTGGGCTGCTTCAGCTAGCTTTTGAATTGTTTTTTTATCATCTACAATTATAAATCTTAAGGGAAAGATATTCCCTGCCATTGGAGCATTTCTAGTAGAATCAATGCATTTCACAATTGTTCGCCAGTTTGGCTTTTTCTTTGAAAAATGTCTCACACTTTTTCTATTGTTTATGGCTTCTTTAAGTTCCATGTAAATTTTATGGAAATAGAATTAATAAATCTTTTGAGATATTTTATTTTGCCTTCTTTATAAAAAAAGCGTCCGAGGTAGGACTCGAACCTACGACCTAACGGTTAACAGCCGTTCGCTCTACCAACTGAGCTACCCGGACCTATAAAGAATTCAAATTTTTTTGAATATTTAAAGCTTTAGATTTAGATTATTTTGTAATCAGGATTATCTTTTTGATTCTTTTATCTCTTTATCTCCCTTATTTGGTTTTTTCAATCCTAAATCCATAATTGGCTTAACTTGGTGTTTTTCAAGGTAAGAATATACATTTGCCTGCCTAGAACCCTGTATTAATTTTATCACAGCATCTTGAGCATTTTTTATTAGTAAAGGGTCTCCAATGATGCCTACTTTGTTGTCTTTTATCTCAAAGAAGCATTTAGTCAGCTCTTTTAAGGTGCTGAGGGTTCCTCCTTTAGTGCCTATTATTCTCGCTTTTATTGCCTTTAAATTCTTTCTTCTTGTGTGCTTTTTTATGTTGATTATTTCAAACATATAGTCTCTTTCTTTAATCAAAAGGGCATTTTTCATTGAGAATCCAAAGTCAAGAGCATCAATGACTTTCTCTGCAATGTATTCATCTTCTGCATCTCCTTCAAGAATTATTTCTCTTCCTTTGTTGTTTATTTTAACATTAAGTTTTTTTTCAAGCTTTTTTCTTGCTTTTATTATTCTAGGAAGTTTGTTAACAAGTATTTTTCTCATATTAATTAAAATTCAGATTTCTTTGTCTTCAAATAACCTTTTTTTCTCAGCCATTTAACTTGATTTGGCTTGTATTTAAGAAGAACATCTCCTCTTTCATCATCTAATTCCCATGGCTTGACTATGACAACATCTTCTGGTCTCAACCACAACCTTCTTTTTAATCTTCCTGGAACTCTGCAATTTCTTGATTTGCCATCAACACAATTAACCATCATTCTATTCCCTCCAAGCCTTTGTTCAATTATACCAATTACTTGGTTTTCTTTTGGAAGAGGGGCTCTCTGAACCTGCCTTTCTTCTTGTGCATTTTTGTTGTGCTTTTTTTTCTTTTTTCTTTTCTTAGCCATGTTTGATAGTTATGAAAAAGACTAGTGTTTTATAATAGTTTTGATTGGCTTAGATGTCTTTATTTTAGGTGTTTACAAAAGAACCAATGCAAAAGGAATATCATTTATTGTTTTAATACCTTTTTCATTTATTATTCCTGCTTCTAATGCTGCTTGAGTAGATTTCTTGCCTACAATATTAAATGTAGCATCTTCTTTTTTCATTTCCTTCATTATCTGAATTGCTTCTTCTTTGTTCTTTTCCTCGCCTTCATAAAAGGATTTTTTAATATCTAATTGAAATTCATCCTCTTCAAAGTACTTGCCTAGTAATTCAGTGTCGCAAACAGCAACAATATATCTGTAAGATTCTTTTATTTTGATTAACATTGGATTAATTATTGAAATGTATTAACAATTACAATGTTTTTAGAGTTTTAAAAGTTTTTTAGAAAATAAAAAATGGAGAACAATTAGAGCAATACTCTTTCTTTGCCCTCCTTTTGTTTAAAAATTAAAAATAAATTATTTATTCAATTTAAGCAGCTTTTTTTGTTTCACTGCCTTTTGCTTTTGCAGCAAAGTCTTTTGAAACAACTCTCCAGCATTCGTGGTCTCCGCTTTGGGACTTAGTAACTGCAAAGTTTCTGTTACCTTTTTTCACAATTCTGTAATCAGTTGTTTTGAATTTCTTTTTTGACTTTACGTCATCAAATTCTAATTCTTCTTTTGCCATTTTATTTTTTTACCCTCCTTGAATTTAATTAAAAGGCTTTCTCTGCCTCTTCAGATTCAATGGCTTTTTCTGCGTTTTCCTTGGACATCATGACTCTCATTTGGGTTCCGCAGGTTTTGCAGATGCCCTTAGCCATATATCCTCCTCTCATGGTTTGTGTAATTTTCACATTTGCCATTTCCTGGCTTTTTTTCTTACATTTTACACAATATCCTTTTATAGCCATTTTAGCCTCTCATATATTTAAACAACTCATTTAACTTAATGAATCTTAAAATTGTTAAGAATTAGAGGTTTTTAAGCCTTATCTTATGTAAAATAAGGCAAAAATAATGTAAAAACAAGCCAAAACTACTAAAAAAAGGGATTTTATATTTTTGTTCTCACTGGATGCTTTGCTCCACAAGCAAGGCAGTGTATAAATGCTAGTCTGTCTTTTTTGATTAATTCTGTGTCTGGTTTTTTGCATTCTTTGCAAAGCACAAATTCATCAACATATTCTTTTATTTTTTGATTTATTTTTTCCCTAGGAACTTTTCTGTTTAAAATTAACCTGTCTTTGTCTTTTGTTCCTGAAACTGCAAGCTCTTTGAGAATATATTTCTGAAAATGCTCAGGGTTTCTTCTTAAATGCGAACCTATTTGAAAGAAATTAGTCAGTATTGTTTTTTTACCTTCAAAATGCCCTTTTATTTTAGGGATTTCAAATCTTTTTCCACTAGATTCAGAGACTTTTTTTACATTTTTATACGCACTGTCTAGTAATTTTTCATAATCTTCTGCCATGTTTAATGTGATATGGAATAGTTTATAAATCTTTTATCTTTTGTTTATTTATGATGGTTGAAAAGAGTGTAAAGGCATTGGGAAGTGCTGCAAAGAACACTGCAATCGGGTTAGGAATTTTAATTTTGACTTCTTTTGTTGCAATTTATGGAATGAATACTTTTCTTGATGAACCTGTTTATGAGGATTACTGCCCGGGATTAGGAGAAGTTGCTGTTTATGAAGATGCTCAAGCTTGCGAAGATGCAGGAGGAAAATGGAGAGATTACAGGAAAGCTGATTTTGAAAAGGAAATTTCACCTACTGGTGGTTGGTGTGATGTTAATTATTACTGTGCACAGGATTATGAAGCAGAAAGAGAAGCATACTCAAAATTGCTTTTTCTTGTTTCAATTCCTTTTGGATTGATTATTATTGCATTAGGAACTTTTGTTTTTAGTTTAAGTTCTGTGGGTGTTGGAATCATGCTTGGAGGTGTTTACACCCTTATTTATGGTGCAGCAGGTTATTGGAGGTATGGAGAAAACTGGATGAGATTCACAATTTCTTT
>WJLC01000051.1 GCA_014728745.1 Candidatus Pacearchaeota archaeon | reverse complement strand
GGATTTTCTTTTCTCCAATATCTTCTGAGAATTTACCCATAGCTTTTTCAGGATGCATAGGCATTGTTTTCTCTCCAGGAAATGCCTCGCCACCCTCATAAACCTCTTTTTCCCCAGAAACAGCCTCTTTAATAGCATCTTGGGAGAATTTGTTTCCAACTATATTTTTAGGATAGCTAGGTAATTGAGGGAGCTTAGATTTTTTTGTAGAATCTAGTCTAGGTAATTCCGGAAGCTTTGGTAATTCAGGAATATCGTCGGAAGTCATATCATCATCCCCTCTTTTTTTGTGTTTTTTTCCAAACAAAGCCATTTTGTATTGTGAAATATACCCTTTTTGATATATATGTGATACAACATAAGTTTAAAAACCTTTATATTTTTTATATTTAAACAGCATGGCTAGACGTAAAAAAACTAAGAAATCTAAAAAAACAAAAAAGTCTAAGAAATCTAAGAAGAGGGGAAGTAAAAAAACAAAATCTAAAAAAACAAAACCCTCTAAGAAAAAAACAAAAAAGAAAACAAGCAAGTCTAAATCTTCTAAGAAAAAAACAAAAAAGAAAACTAAAAAAAGAAAGAAAACTAAAAAAAGATCGAAAAAAAGATCAAAGAGAAAAACAAAAAAGACAATGGCTAAAAAAAAGAAATCCAAATCAAGTAAGAAAAGCAAAAAAAAGAAAAAGTCTGGTAAAAAGTCCGGTAAAAAAGCAAAAAGCAAAACAGGTAATAAAAAAGCTGGAAAAAAATCAAAGAAAACTAAATCTAAAACATCTTCTAAAAAATCTACTAAATCTGAAAAAAAGCAAAAAGCAAAATCTTATGAAAAAGGAAAAATGCTTGAAAAGTTTTTAAGAGATGTTGTCACGACTGTTGTTGGAAAATATGCAGAGGATATAGCTAAGATGCTAAATACCGAAGAGCATGTTAATGAGTTTTTGATAGCAGAGAAATTAGACATTACAATAAATCAAACAAGAAATATTCTTTACAAATTAGGTGACGAGGGATTGGTAGCCTCTATAAGGAAAAAAGACGAGAAAAAAGGATGGTACACTTATTTTTGGAAGTTTGAAATTCTCAAGGCCTTGAATTACTTAAGGAGAATAAAATTAAGAAGATTAAAACAAATAGCTGAGCAAATAAATAACAGAGAGACAAAACAATATTATATGTGCGAAAGATGCAATCTTGAATTTAGTGAAGAAGTTGCTTTGCTAATGGATTTTACTTGCAATGAATGTGGAGATGTGTTTACAAGAAAAGATGACTCTAGGCTGATAAAGGCATTGAAAAAGAATCTTAAAAAATATGAAAAAGAGATAATGTTGATTGATAGAGAAATAGAAAAAGAAAGGCAGAGAATGGAGGAAAGAAAAGAAAAAGAAGAAGAGGAAAGAAAAAGAAAAAGAAGAATAAAAAGAAGAAAGAGAAAGAAAAAAAGAGAGGCAAAGAAAAGAAAGGCAAAGAAAAAAGCTGGAAAAAAATCAAATAAAACTAAATCTAAAAAGAAATCAAAGAAAAAAAGTAAGAAAAAGAAAAGTAAAAAGAAGAAAAAGAAATAATGGCGCATGTTTACAAAATTTCTAATAAAAAAAGAAGCAAATTATCATTGACTACACAATTAATTCTTGTCAATGTTGTTTTGTATATTGTGGGGCTGGTTCTTCTTTCAATTTATGGAGAGGATTTTATTCTTGAAAATGTGGCATTGACTCCTGCATTTGTTTTGTCTGGACAAAAAATCTGGACATTAGTTACTAGTATTTTCATGCATGGGAGTTTCTTTCATATCTTTGCAAATATGTTTTCTTTATTTTTTATTGGAAGTTTCTTAGAAAGAATAATAGGAAAGAAAAGGTTTTTCTGGACATACATTATTGCAGGACTCGTTGGAGGATTATTTTTTATTGCATCTGGCCTTATTTTCAATGATCTGAATACTCCTGCTGTTGGAGCGAGCGGAGCTATATTTGGGTTGCTTGGTGTTTTGGCAGTTGTTGTGCCTTTTTCAAAAGTTTATCTTATTGTTGGGCCATTACTACTTATTGTTGCTCAGGTATTGGTTTCAGAGATTATTCCGGGGAGTATGCTTCCTATGTTTAACACAGTGATTAATATTTTGATAATTCTAATGATTTTTTCATTGTTTTCTTTTAATAGTTCTCTTAGAAAAATTGCAGTTCCACTTGAATTACCTATGTGGCTGCTGCCAATAATAGCAATTGTGCCTTTGACAATAATTGGATTCTTCATTCCTCTTCCTATAGGAAACAGTGCACACCTCGGAGGATTGGTTGTAGGTTTGGTTTATGGATTTTACTTGAAGAAAAAATTTCCGAATAAAACAAGATCAATAAGCAGGCATTTCAGATGAAAAATAAAAAAGAAAGATCAAAAAAGAAAAGCAAAAGAAAAAGCAACAAAACAACCAAAGATCATCAAGGATGGAAAAGAACTAAGAGGTTTTTTGTGAGAAATTATCTTGAGTCGTGGGATTTTTTAAAAGAATCAAAGAATTTCATTTATTTTGTATTTGGTGTTTTTATTTTATTTGCTTTATTTGGGTTCTTTATTCCTGCCCCTGAAAGTGTTGCCCAAGAGATAATGAAAATTATTCAGGAGATTTTAGAAATCACTAAAGGGATGACAACATCTGAATTAATAGGGTTTATTTTTTGGAATAATGTAAAAGTAAGTTTTATTGGAATGATTTCTGGGATTCTTTTTGGTGTCATACCTTTTTTTGAAACAATTATTAACGGGTATTTGCTTGGGTTTGTGGCTTCTCATACTGTTATGGCAGACGGAATAGCTTCGTTGTGGAGAATTTTCCCTCATGGAATTTTTGAATTGCCTGCTGTTTTCATCTCACTTGGAATTGGGATAAGACTTGGATTGTATTTTTTCCAGAAAAAGCAAAGACAAAAAAGAAATTACAAGGAGATTATTGTTAATTCTCTAAGACTCTTTGTTTTTGTGATAATACCTCTTTTAATAATAGCAGCAGTAATTGAAGGTTTTCTTATTTCATTTTATAATTAACTTAACATTTAAATATCTAAATTACTAAGATTTAATCATATTAAATTAATAAAAGGAGGTTGAAAAATGACTTGGTACAGTAAAACTGCCATTGTTTTAGCAAATATAGGTGCTCTTAATTGGGGACTTAATGAGCTAGGATGGAATGCTGTAGAAGGTTTACTTGGATGGGCTGGAACTGGAACTATTTCAGTTGTCTATTATCTAGTTGCTTTATGCGGTATTTATGGATTATATGCTTTATTTAAGAAATAAGGTTTAATATTTATTTTATTTTTTTGAATTATTTTTTATAGTTAGAATTCTCTAGGAAATTAACTTAAAGATTAAATTAAATAGAGAAACAGTTAACATTTCTCTTTTATTCAGTTTAATATTTATTCTATTCTTTTAGGTCACTTATTCCTAATAAGATAAAAAGAAGCCCGAGCATTATTACAAACCAGACTACTCCTCCTTTAAGAACTTCTAATGCTGCTGCTCCAAAACTAAGCCCTGTATAATCAAGACCCCATTCTGCAACTGCAACTACAACCAAAATCAATCCAATTAATAGTTCTAGCCATTTGTTCATTGTATTATTAAAATGCCTTTTGAGTTTAAAAGCATTTTTATTCTGAATTAATAAGTTTTAAAAACCAATAATTGCTTGGATTGGTATGAATATGGGAAGATTTAGGGAATGTACAGCAATACCTAATTAATCATATTTGTAAATTTTTTTCTAGGTTTTATTTAAAATGAAAAAAGTTAAGGATTTTACATGGAAGAAGGGTATGACAATTAAAGAGTGTGTAGATAGTTTTGACTCTCTTGGTTACCAGGCAGTTGAATTAGCAGAAGCTGTTAAGATCATTCTTAAAATGAAAAGATCAGGTTCCAAGGTTTTTTTGACATTTACCTCTAATATGGCAACTTCTGGTTTAAGAGGATTTTTTGCACAATTATGCCAAATAGGAATTCCAGATATTTTAGTAACCACTTCTGGAGCTATTGAAGAGGATTTAATGAAGTCTGTTGGAGAGGATTTTGAGGTTAGAAATTTTAATGTAGATGATACTCAATTACATGAAAGGGGAGAAAATAGGGTAGGAAATTTAGTTATTAGAAATGAGAGCTATATGAAATTTGAAGATCAAATGACTAATTATTTAAATAAAATTTATAAAAAGAAAAAGAGAATTCCTGTCTCTGAGCTTTTGTATGAATTAGGTTTAATGTTAGATGATGAGAATTCATTTATTTGCCAGGCTGCTAAAAATAAGATCCCTATTTATTGCCCTGGAATTGCAGATTCTAGTTTTGGATTTCAGTTATTTATGTTTCAACAAAAAAATCCTGATTTTATTGTGGATACAATTCAAGATATGCAGAGGGTTGTAACTGATTTAAGTTTTGATGAAAAAAAAGGCCTGATTAGCTTGGGAGGAAGTATTAGCAAGCATTATGCTGTTTTTGCTGCATTGTTGTCTGGAGGATTTGATTATGCGGTTTATATGACAACAAGCCATTCAACCTCTGGAAGTATGAGTGGGGCCACAACTCAAGAAGCTAAGTCTTGGGGAAAAATTAAAGATGATGGTGAGGCAGCCACAGTTAATGGAGATGTGTGTATAACCTTTCCTTTGGCTATGTGTTCAGTATTAGATAAACTTGAGGAAGAGGGCTTACTAAAAGAGTAATCCAATGGAGCCGAGATTTATTCTTTCTAAGCAAATTGTAAAAGATCAAGTTAAAAAACTTTTGGACCTAGGTTTGAAAGTGAGTTATTCTTATAAGACTAACAGGGAAGTAGGAAGGATTATTCAGGAGTTACCAGAATTAGACAATGTGAATTTTTCAATTCATGCTAATGAAGAGATTGACATGATTGATAATAAAAAGAGAATCTGGTTTTTTACTCAAGCAGAATCTCAAGAGGAGTTAGAGAGAATTTTGAATAAAGGAATTAGAAATTTTGTTGTTGACAATGAGGTTGATTTACAGATATTATTGAAAGTGATTGAAAAATTAAGTGTTTGTATTAATCTTAGTTTAAGAATGAAATTTCAGGAACATAGAATTGGAACTGGAAAATATTTTGTTTATGGGATGCCTTCTAGAAGGATTAATGAACTGATTTCTGAAATTAGGGCTAATAGACTTATTAATAGATTAGGAGTACATATTCATAGAAAGAGTCAGAATACAAGCGAGTGGGAGATAATGTCTGAACTAAAAGATTCATTAACTAAAGAAAGTTTTGAAAGGTTGAATATGATTAATTTAGGAGGGGGTTTACCCTCTAAATATAGAAGCTACACTATGAAAATTATGAATTATATTTATGGCAAACTTAAGGAAGTTAGAGATTTTTTAATAAGTAAAAATATTGAAACAATTATAGAACCTGGAAGATTCATTGCTGCCCCTGCAGTTAAACTTGAGACTGAAATTATCCAAATCCAGGGTAAAAATTTAGTAGTTAATACTACTATCTACAATTGCGCATTGGACAGTGTTCTAACTGGAACGAAGATGTTGGTTAAAGGGGAATTAGATGAAAATGAAGACGGAGAGTATTACTTAATTAAGGGGAATAGTCCAACAAGGGATGATATTTTCAGATACAAGGTAAAATTAAAAAATCCGGAGGTTGGAGAAACCATTACCTTTTTGAATGCCGGTGCTTACAACTATACAACGGACTTTTTCGGATATAAAAAGTTACAAACAATTATTGAATAAAATGTTAACAGATAAACAAAACAAGAAATTAAAAGAGCATTTAACTAATGCTCAAAATCCACTTTTCTTTTTTGATAATGATCAGGATGGGTTATGCTCTTTTTTGATCTTTCAAAGATATCTTGAAAGAGGCAAGGGTGTCCCTGTTAAATCATTTCCTGATTTAGATGCAAGTTATTTTAGAAAAATAGATGAATTAAAAGCAGATTATATTTTTATATTAGATAAACCCGTTGTTTCAAAGAGCTTTTGGAAAAAGGCAGAAGAAAGAAATATTCCTGTTGTATGGGTTGATCATCATGAATTGCAAACCCAAAATCATGAAGAAACAGATGTTCCTGATTTTGTGAATTATTTTAATCCTCTTTATGACGAGAATATGAATAAAAAGCAAAAAGAAGGGGAGCCTGTAAGTGTTATTTGTTATGATGTTGTAAAAAACAAAAAGGATTTGTGGCTTGCAGTAATTGGGGCAATATCTGACAAATTTATGCCAGATTATTATGATGAATTCAAGAAAAAATATCCTGAATTAGCATGCAGCAAAAAAGACCCAAGTGCATTTGATGTTTTTTACAAATCAGAAGTAGGAAAGATAGCAAAGATGATGGGTGCAGGATTAAAAGACAGGACCACAAATGTAATTTCCATGCTTAGATTTTTAATGTCTGTAAAATCTCCAAACGAGGTTTTAGAAGAAAGTAGCAAGAACTATTTAATGAGAAGAAGATTTAATCAGATAAATGGTAAATACCAGAAATTGCTGACAAAAGCACTGGAAGTTGAAAACTCTTCTGATGACAGCAAGATATTGTTTTTTCAGTATGGCGGAGATTTAAGCATAAGCTCTGAATTAAGCAATGAGTTAAGTTACTTGTTTCCTGAAAAATACATTGTAGTAATTTATGTTAAGACAGGAATAAAAGCAAACATCTCAGGGAGGGGCAAGAACATTAAGCCTAAACTTCTTAAGGCTATTGAGCCATTACAAGGTGCCACAGGTGGGGGACATGATGATGCTGTTGGAGCACAGATAAGAGTAGATGATATAGAGACTTTTAAGACAAATTTGTGTTGTCTTTTAAAATAATAGAAACATATAAAAATAAGTTCTTCCTATTAATTGCATGAGTCAAGAAATAAGACATACGTGTTGGAAAATGATTCCTTCACTGGCAAGTGTCTTAGCTTTTGGCCCAGGGATTAAATATACCTCATTTTAATTCAGGTTTCCTTCTTAGGTCTGAGTTAAAGTGCAGGAGATTTCTTAATTAATTATTCAGACCTGGAAAGGATTTCTGTTTTATTTTGCGGTTGTTTGTCTTTGGACAATAGCACGTCAGCAGACTCTTAAATAAAACCCAAAAACAAAAATGGGAAACAAAAAACAAATGGCAAAAGAGAAAGAGTATTTAGAGAATGAACTGGGCAAGTTGCTTGAAAAGACTTTGCAGCTTGAAAATGAACTGTACTCAGTTAACTCTGAATAGTGTGTTGAAATAGAATAAAGAATACTGCTTATTTGATAGTATTTAATATGCTACAAATCTTCTATTAATAACTATAAATTTTCAATAGGATTTTCCTATGTAAATATGATATTTGGCTTTTTTGTTGCAAGCAAGACATTTTTTACCTTTTATTGCATATTTCTTTTGATTTAAAGGAGCATTAAGTGTTTTGGCTCCGCCTGTTTTATCTTTTATTATGTCCTCGCATTCAACTTTGCCACAGACAGGAGCAAGAGCTATTTTTTTATTTTCTATTGCTTTGATTAATTCTGCAATTGTTTTTGCCTTTGTTTTACTAGAGTCAAGAAGCTTTTTTGCTTTTTTATAAAGCTCATCTTGAATTTCATCTAACAGGCTTGGTAATTGCTCTTCTAAATCTGAAATCTTTATCTGGAATTTTTTGTTTTTTTCAGGCTGGGTTCTCTTTGAGATTGTAACCGATTTGTTTTTTAAATCCTTAGGACCAATCTCAATTCTTATTGGAATCCCTTTTAATTCCCATTCATTGAATTTCCATCCTGGAGTGTAATCCTCTCTTTCATCTAAAATTGGGCTGAATCTTGCAAGAGATTTTTCAATTTCCTTTGCTTTTTTGAGAACTTTCTTTTTTGTTTTATCAAATAATATTGGAACAATAACCACTTTGTTTTTTGCTAACTTAGGAGGTATTATTAATCCAGAGTTGTCTGAATGAATTGCAAACATAACTCCTAACATTCTTGTTGTTATTGCGTATGTTGATTGATATGCAAATTGAGTGTTCCCTTTTTTGTCTAAGAAGTTTATGTCATATGCCTGAGCAAAGTTTTGGCCGTCATCATGATAATCTGGACCCTGAATTGCTTTTCCATTAGGAAGCATTAGTTCAAAAGAGTAAGTTGCTTCTGCGCCTGCAAATTTTTCTTTGTCTGATTTTTTTCCTGGTAAGGATGGTAGAGCCATGTAATTTTTCATAAAGTTTTGATATATTTTCATTATAGCTTTTCTGTCTTTTTCAAGGTCTTTTGCATTAGAATAAACATTATGTCCCTCATTCCATAAGAATTCTCGTGTTCTTAAAAAAGGAACAGGATGCTTGAATTCCCATCTAACAACATTGTTCCACTGATTTAATTTTAATGGTAAATCATTGTGACTTCTAATCCATTTTGAGTATGAATCATACATTATTGCCTCACTTGTTGGCCTCACTGCTAGTTTTTCATTTAGTTTTGTACTGCCTGCGTGAGTTACCCATGCAACTTCTGGAGTAAAACCCTCAACATGTTTTGACTCTTTTGCAAGAAGTTTTTTTGGGATAAATAAAGGAAAATAGGAGTTTTGAATTCCAATTTTTTTAAATTCCTTATCAATAACAGATTTTGTCTTTTCCCATATTTGGTATGCTCTTGGCCTGAATACAATGCAACCTGATACAGAAGAGTAATCTGCTAGCTCTGCTTTTGTGATTAGTTCTTGGTACCATTCACTGAAATCCCCTTCTTTTGTTACAGTTAAACCTTCTTGAGTTTCTTTAGTCATAATGAATTTAAATAAAGGCAATATTTAAAATTAATGAAAAGTTAGTATTTTCAGTAAATTTATGTAAGTTAGGGCCTATAGTTCAATGGATAGAACACATGGTTTCGGCCCATGTAATCCAGGTTCGAATCCTGGTAGGCCTATTATTTTTTACTTCAACTTTTTCATAAGAATTTTTTTAGCTGTTTGAAAGTCTGCACGCTTATTACTTAATCTCATAACCTGTCCAACTAAGAAATTAATTGCTTTTTTCTCTCCTGATTTGTAATCTTTAACAGCTTTTTTGTTCTTTTTTATTACCTCATTAACAATTTCCTCAATCGCTTCTTTGTCTGAAATTTTGCTTTGCTTTTTTGCTGCTTTTGCAGGAGATTTAGAGCTTGGAATCCATGCCCTTAAAATGTCTTTTGCTTTTAATTCTGTTAGTGTTTTGTTTTGAATAAGCTCTAAAAGCTCTATGAAATGCTCTGGTTTAATATCTATGTCTGCATCATCAAGCTCTTTTTTATTATAGTTTAAGACTGAAAGAAGCTCTTCAGTAACCCAACGAGTTGCGAGATTCTTGTCGTTTATTTTCTTTATTACAGATTCAAAGAATTCTACAATCTCTATCTTTTGAGTTAAAATTTCAGCAGCCTTTTTGTTTATTTTGTACTTTTTAATTAGTTTTTCTAATTTGACTTGAGGGGTTTCAGGAATTTTTGATTTGAGTTTTGAAATTCTTTGCTCTTTTATATTAATGGCAGGCAAGTCAGGCTCTGCAATAAATCTGTAATCTGCAGCCTGTTCTTTTGTTCTCATTAATTTTGTTTCTTTTTTCTCAGAATCAAACCTTCTTGTTTCTTGCTTCTTAGGCATTTGTCCAGGTGTTTTCTGCCTTTTAAGTTCTGCTTCAATTGCTGCTTTTATATTTTTTAAAGAATTAATATTTTTCATTTCAACTCTTTTCCCCCCTTTTATTGAGACATTCACATCTGCTTTTATGCCTGCTTTTTTATCAATTGCTTTTATGTAGCTTAAGGTTGTAAGCAGTCCCTTTAACCATTCAACAACTTGTTCAGCTGTTTTGAAATGAGGTTCTGTAACAATCTCAATTAAAGGACTTCCGCTTCGATTATAATCTATTTCTCCTGTTTTTGGGTTCCATGCAGCAGGATCTTCCTCAAGATGACATTCTGTTATCCCAATGTCTTCAAAACTTCCTCTTTCCCCATTTTTAATTGCGTGAGGACCTGAAATAGTATTTTGAAAACCTTTTGGTAAATCAGGCCAGGAGTAATGTTTTCTTTGCCAGACTAGTTTTTTATTCACTTTACATCCTAACATCAATGCTATTTGAATTGCTTTATCAATTGCACTTGAATTTGGAAGCATTGGCTTGCTTCCTGGCTGTCCTGTGCATATTGGGCATATATTTGTATTTGGTTTTGCATGCTTGCTACCATGTATTGCCTTGCAATTGCAAAAGAGTTTTTCTTTAGTGTCAATATAACCATGAATTTCCAAACCTATTTTTGCCATGTATTGAATTAGAAAGATAGTTTTTTATATCTTGCTAAGTTGCTTTGTTTATGAATAAGAAAAAGAGCAAGAGTGCAAAGAAAAAAAAGTCAAAGAAAAGAACTAAGAAAACTAATAACTCTAAGGTTTCTAAAAGCCCTAATAATTCTAAGAAGTCTAAAACAAAGCCAAGGAAAAAATCCAGCAAAAAATCTAAAGATATTACTCCAAAACCAGGAGACAGGGTTGAAATTCATTTAGCTAAAATTATTTATGAGGGTATTTTATTAGAGAGTCCTGAGAGTGAGCAAGGAATTGTATTATTGAAGTTGGATTCTGGTTATAACATTGGATTTAAGAAAAAAGATGTTTTTGATGTGAAATTGCTTGAGCAATTTAAAGAAGAAAAACAAGAATTGGAATTAAAAAAAGAAAAAGGCAAGCCAAATATTGCAATGATAATAACAGGAGGGACAATTGCTGCTAGACTTAATCCTAAAAAAGGTGGAGTTGATTGGCTAACAAGTCCAGAGAATCTGCTTAAATATTATCCAGGTGTTTTTGATAAGGTTAATGTTGTTAAGGTGAAAGTGCCTTTTATGAAGGCTTCTGAAGACATGGATTACAAGGATTGGAAAAAGATTGCAAGGGTTTCTGAAAAGCTTCTTAATGACAGCAATATAAAAGGGATAATAATTACTCATGGAACTGATTTTTTACATTATACTTCTGCAGCATTGAGTTTTTTTCTTAATGCAACATCTAAATTAAACAAGCCAGTTGTATTGACTTATAGTCAGAGAAGTATAGATAGGGCAAGCTCAGATGCTAATCTTAATTTAAGATGTGCTGCACTTGCTGCTAGTTCAGACATTGCAGAGGTGATGCTTGTTGGACATTCTTCTAGTAATGATGATTACTGCCTTGCAATGCCAGGCACAAAAGTTAGAAAATTGCATACATCAAAAAGAGATGCGTTTAAGATTGTTAATGGAAAGGCATTTGCAAGAATTTATCCTGATAAACTGATTAAGGAAAGTGAATATAATGTTAAAAACACAAGCAAATGCAAGACAGATTTGAAATTTGATGGGAGGGTTGCCCTTGTTAAAATTTATCCTGGACAAGAGCCTAGCATATTGGATTATTATGTTAAGAATAAATACAAGGGGCTTGTTTTAGAAATGTCTGGATTAGGACATGCTCCAACTAAAAGAGCTAGAAAAGGTTGGACAAATAAGTTAAAAGATATTCAGAAAAAAGGAGTAATTGTATGTGCAGCTGCTCAGACAGTCCATGGAAGACTAGACCCCTTAGTTTATAGCAATGGAAGAGAGTTGCTAGAAACAGGAATAATTTATTTAGAAGATATGCTTGCTGAAACTGCATTAGTTAAACTTGGGTGGGTTTTAGGACATGAGGAATGGACAAATAATAAGCAAGATATTAAAGAAAAAATGCTTGATAATTTTTCTAGAGAATTTAGTGATAGATTAGAAAAATAAAATTTGAGTAAACTTACTTTTTTAGTTGATTTATTTTTCTCTCAATTTTTTTAAGATGCTTTTGAATTTCTGAAATTTCTCTTTCTGCTTTTCTGTTAACAGCATAATCATACTCTGCTTTTTGCCTGTCTTTTTCAGCTTGCCGATTTTGACTCATAAGGATTATAGGAGCCTGAACTGCAGCTAAACATGACAAGCACAAATTTAAGATAATGAATGGCCAGGGATCCCAATTATTAACATATGCAGTAACATTAAGATAAATCCATGTTAGAATAAACAAACCTAAAAGAATTATGAATGTCCAACTTCCAACCCATTTTGAGATAAAATCAGAGGCTTTTTGCCCAAAAGTTCTTGGAATTTTGGTTATTTTTGTGAATTTGCCTTGTTTCTTTTTTTTAATCCCTTTTTTAGCCATATTTAACTTAAAACAAAGGAGATTATAAAGGTTTTTGACAACATTAAAATAACTAATAATTGTTTGTAACTATTAAGGGGTTACATATAGTAAGCTTTATAAAGGAAAACACTCTTATAATAGTCCAATGACACAAAAAGATTTTAGAGAAATCTCCTCAAGTTATTCAGATAGGGGGGAGGATGTAAACATAGCTATTGGACTTAGGCCTTCTGGAATAATTCATTTAGGAAATATGGCCACACTTAGCTTAGCTGGCGTTTTGGGACAAGATATTGGACCGCATCTTTCTAAAGTCAATTTAACTGTGTGTGATTTAGACTTGCCTGATGCTGCAGACTGGAGCATAAAAGAGAATGGGTATGTTAGATATTTTAATTCATTGCCTGATAAGACAGGAGAATATAATTCTTTATATGATAAGTCAATAGCAAGAATAGAAGAATTCACAGAAGGATTGCAAAATCACTTGGATGTTTCTTATGACATTAAAAAATTATCTGATGTACAAAAAGATCTTGGATTCAGAGTTGGTTTGAGGAGAGTTTTAGAAAGAGAAGGAATCATGCAATATGTTTTGAGAAGAGTTCCTAAGGAGCATAGTTTGGTTTTTCCACTTTGCAATGATTGTGGAACTTCATCACCTTTTCCTGCTAAATACAATGAGGGCAATTTAAAAACTCAATGTACTAATCCTGAATGCTCTGTAAAGGATTATGAAATGGATGTTTTAGATACTGATAATGATTTAGCAGTTCATTTTTTCATTGATCCTCTTAGAGATAAAACAGTAAAACCTTATGCTGATGTTCATGTTTTTGGAGGAGATTATAGAGAACCACATGATGCTGGACCAAGACCAAATAATGAGCAGTTTGATTTGTTTGAAACAAGAGAGGATGGAAAAGTTTCTAAAATAGAAAAAATTATGTCAATAGTAAACATAGCAACTGAAGGAAATTTGCCAGACATTTTAATTGGCCCTACTTTTTTCGCAAGAGACGGTACAAAGATGAGTAAGAGCAAAAATAATGGATTATCTATAGATCATTTGAAAAATCATTTTGGAGAAGATTATTCTAAAAGAATAGCTGATTTTATGAGTTATGTTTCTAAAGAAGATCTTAAGGTTTTAGATTACAGAACAATTGAGAGAGAACTTTTTAATAAGAAATAATTCTAGTAACTTTTAATAACTGCTGATTCTATTTTTATTTATGGCTAAAAAAGAAATTGATTACAAAGATATTGGATTTAAATCTGGATTAGAAATACATCAGCAGTTAGACACACATAAATTGTTTTGTAACTGTCCCTCTGTTT
>WJLC01000050.1 GCA_014728745.1 Candidatus Pacearchaeota archaeon | reverse complement strand
CCTACAATTATGGATAAACTCAAGAAAAAGCTTCAGAGAGAGCTTGAAAATGGCTCTAGGATTGTTTCTTACCACTGGAAGTTCCCTAAATGGAAGCCGGATAAGATTGCAGAAAAGGATGTTTATTTATATAAAATATAAAAGATTAATAGGCAATAGGTCTGCTTTTTTAAAAAATAATATTTAATATCTTTTAAGCAAGAACAATATTATAAATTCCAAGTATTAAAACAATCAAAGCTCCTATTGTTTCTCCTGGAATATATGGGATTGGAGCCCAGATAAGGGCTGCAGCAATTAAAAGAAATATTCCTTGTCTTTGATAATCAAGTAATTTTTGTCCTGACATTTTTAATATCTTATTGCAACATTAAGATGCATGTTGTTTTTTTAATTCTCTACTAACTGTATAATAAATTGCTCCTGCAAGGCAGAGTGTGAATGAAATTATGATTATTGAATTTCTTGCAGTTTCTGCTATTGGTTCTAATGCAATTCTCATAGAATATATTCCAAATACTGCTAAGGTGAAGTAAAACACTAGCTGAGAAACAAACTCCCATCCTTTTGTTTCTGAGTTTTTTATAATCTTTTTCAAGTAAAATGCTAAGGCAAATCCAAACACTATCAACAGCAAGCCCCCTACAAATGTTGGAATTGTTATTAAAAACATTGAGAGATAATCTGTGATTATCGGAATTCCAAGTTGTTTTATTGCAATATTGACTGCTATTATGTATATAGACCACCTGATAATTAAAAGTGTCAAGTCAATAAAGCTTCTTTTAACATGTTTGTTTAATTCAGACTTTTCAGAGATTTTTCTTAGAATAAAATCAACTATCTTTCCTATTAAAACACCAATAATAATTATTCCAAGAGCAAAAAAACCTCTTAGTATTAACTCATCAAGAGTTATTTCTTCAAGAACATCATAAAGTACCATTTTTTATAAAATAAGTATGTTTTAGGGGTTTTTAAGTTTTGTTTGTTGGGATTTTTACATCTCCTACTTCCATATCTTTCTCTTCTTTGCTTTTATGCAATTCTTCTAAATTTTTTAATCCTTCATGGACTCTTTTATGCTTTTCTGGAAGCTCTTCATTTGTTTTTCCTGTGACAACCTTGTACAACTCAAATGTTTGCTTTCCTATTGTTTCCCATGAGAAATTATCGGCTCTTTCAATTCCTCTTCTTCCATATCTTTCTCTTAATTTGTAGTCTTTTGCAAGCTTTAGTATAGCTTTTGAAAATGATTTTGTATTCAACGGAACAACAATTCCTGCATTATCCACAACTTCTGCAAGTGCTCCTTTGTCTGACACAATAACAGCCTTACCACATGACATTGCTTCTAAAACAGTCATTCCAAATGCTTCATATAATGAAGGCTGGATAAGCATTATACTTTCATTGTATTTTTTAGCAAGTTCTTCTCTGCCCAATATATTTCTTTCCCAGATAAATCTCTTAGGATATTTTTTTTCAAGCATTTCAAATTGTTTTTTAACTTTTAAAAGCTGCTCTTGCAGATTTTTGTCTGAAGCAATAACTTCAAACTTCAATTCCTTGTCATTGTGAAGAACAGTATTAATGATTCTTGGAAGCAAGTCAATTCCTTTTTCAAAATTAAATCTTCCAACATACAATACCTTTTTTTGCTCTGGAATAGTATTATCTGGCTTGAAAATCTCTCTATCAACACCATTTGGTATGTGAAAAACCTTTTTCTCTTTAACAGAATAACCCCCAAGTATTTCTTCTTTAAGTGTCTGAGAAACAGCAACTATTGAGTCTGCATGCTGTATTGTATTTTCCATCCATTTAAACACATTTGCATATTTTTTCTCTTCATCTGGCATGAATCTGAGTCTGTTTTTTTCTAAAGAATGTATTGTGTTTATCCATTTTATATTTCCTAAATATTTAGATACAAATATCCCTCCTATTAATCTTCCGTTGCTGTGTATAAGGTCAAATTCCTCTTTAGAATGCTCTTTAACAACTGCTTCCATTACCTTATTATCAAAAATAAATCCTGAAAGCCATCTTCTCAGATACTCATCTGAATTTATTTCAGGAACACTTGTGTCAATTCTATGAATAACTAGTCTTCCATCTCCAACATATTCTTTTTTGTTAAATCTTCCTTTTCCAAAACAAAAAACATGTACCTCACATCCAAGCTTAGCTAATTCTCTTGACAGATAATGGCAGTGGATCCCAACACCTGTATTTGTTGGACTTTCTCCAGGATATCTGTAAGTAATAAGGCCTATCTTAAACGGCTTTTTCAAAAGACTTTTCACGTGGTAAACAAATTTGTTCAGCATTTTATCTTAAATTTTAAGGTGTTATTTTTTGTATTTTATTTATTTTACGACTTGGAATTTAGTTAAAAATCTTGTTGTTGAATTGTTGAAATTTTGAGTAGTCATAAGGATTTATAAGAGAGTTTAGTTAAAATATACCTCTTCTCCTAATTTTCTTGATTCTTCAGCCTTAAATACCATTTCATGACTTTTCAATGATCTCTCTATAGATGTTTTGTTTAAATCAGGATCATTTTCTGGATTATCGCTTTCAATTAGTTTCTGGAAACTTCTTAATATACCTACATCTCCTCCTCCGTGTCCACCTTTATCATTTAAAGGTATTTGAACTGCTTTTTCTCCTTTAATTTGAACATACAATTCTCCCTTAGCCAAATCCCCATAAATATTTCCGTTTTCCATTTCAATGTTTACTTGCCTTGTCATATGTTCTCCCTTATATGTTAACTTAAAATCCGCAGTAACTTTATCTTCAAAAGTATATTCCACTGTTTGATTATCCATTACATTATTATCACATTTAAATGCACATCTAGCGTATTGTGATGCCTCATTTTTCAATGCATCTATTCTTTCTTCTCTATTAGTGCTTCTAGAGATGACATTTTGAGGATAATCTATATTTTCTGGAGTATGCTTTTTACCTTTTTGAAAGATGTCGCCATCAACATAATAGTCAATTGCATCATATTTGCAGTTTTTCACCTTGCATTCAAGGCAGTTGTCTGCAGAATCTTCTGGGGCATTTTCCTCAACAAAGTGTGTCAAAGAACCCTCAGAGTATGCCTTAACTAATGAGGAAGGTACCCACCATTCAATTAAATCAGTATCATGGCATGATTTTGTTAATAGGATTGGTCCACACTTATCATTTTCTTGAGCCCATTGACCTCTTACATAAGCATGAGAGCAGTGTCTATCTCCAATATATTCTGTCATGTTAATATGTTTTAATTTACCTAGACTGTTTTGATGACTGTTTGAAATTAGGTTTTTAATTTCTTGAGCCCATTGACCATGCTTTAAAACATGGCAAACCATTGCCCTTGCTTTTGATTGCTCATAAGCATCCATAATTTCTTGACAATCTTCAAGAGTATTAGCCATAGGCTTTTCAAGTAATAAGTTGTAATCTCTTTCTAATGCACTAATTGCCAGATCTTTATGCATATGATCAGGTGTAGTGATAAAAACGTTGTTGAAACCTTTTCCATTTTTAAGCAATTCTTTTCCTGATTTATAAACATCTAGATCTAATTCAGGAAAGCTATCTATGTAAGTATCTCTTCTTTTTTTGTCAGTTTCAGCTATTGATACTATATTAAACTTAGTTCCTGCATCTTTGTTCTTTGTAGTGTATTTAAATCCACGATTTCCTCCAGCCCCAATTATGGCTGTATTGTAAAAAGATTCTCGTGGTGTTCTTGTTTTTGACATTTTTGTTTGAGGTGTTTTTAGTAAGTGTCTTAAGTGATTTAAGCACTATTCAGTTAATAATGCGTTTTTTCATACATTTATAAGGTTTACTATTTTAGTCACTACAAGAGCAATATTTTATAGATATTTTATTTAAAATAGTATTTTATCGTCGTATTTTAGTAATTTCTCAATATTTTTAAATTTTTCAAAATGTAGTTACTAAACCCAAATATTGCTTTTATTTGGTTTTTTTAGATTTAGACTTTCTTTTAGATTTTTTAGACTTCTTCTTTGATTTTCTCTTCTTTTTGTTTTTCTTTTTACTTTTCTTCTTTGATTTAGATTTTTTAGACTTCTTTTTCTTCTTAGAACTTTTTTTAGATTTTTTAGACTTCTTCTTTGATTGTTTTCTTTTTCTTCTTTTTTTCTTTTTCTTCTTTGATTTTCCTTTGTATTGCTTGTGCTTTTTATGATGCTTTTTTAAAAGCTTAAAAACATCTCCCATGTATCTTTTGAAATCAATGATTCTTCCTAATTTGCCTGTTTTACGAGATTTTTCGGCTGCAAATGCAATAAGGTGGCTTTGAAGTGATTGATGGACTGAAGTCAGTGAATCCTTAAAGTCATTCCCTCTTATCATATCTAGGAAGTCCTGAACCAAACGTGGGTCTCCTCCTCCATGTCCTCCAAGTTTTTTTGTGTTGATTGATTCAACCTTAGTATCCTCTCTTTTTCCAGTGTAAGTCTTTTTTGTTATTTTTCCCTTAACTAAATTGCCTGCTAGTTCTCCTTTTTCAAACTGGACAAATATCTTTCTTGTCATTTCCTCTCCTCCAAACCTCAAGGAGAAATTAGCTCTTATTCCATTTGAGAATTCAATTACAACATCCTGATTATCTAAAACATCATTATCGCAATGATACACACATCTTCCATACGGGCCTTTTTTTATTGCTTCTAATCTAGCTTTTTCACTTGTGTCTTCTGGAGAAATAACTCTGTAAGGCCAGTGAATAGGAGGGTCATGATTTAAGTAGAATTTTCTTGCATCAAAAATACAGTCTTTTACAGGACAATCAACACATCTTTTTGCTGCATTTTCAGGGGCATTGCTTGACTTAAATACTTGCCTTATTCCACTTGAGTAAACTCTTTTAGGAGTTGT
This sequence comes from Candidatus Pacearchaeota archaeon, assembly GCA_014728745.1. Taxonomy (GTDB): domain Archaea; phylum Nanobdellota; class Nanobdellia; order Pacearchaeales; family GW2011-AR1; genus WJLC01. The sequence goes on along the minus strand of WJLC01000050.1, from coordinate 10,270 downwards.
GTGCACAAGCCAAGAAATAATGTCTAGGTCATGGCATGATTTAGCTAGAATAACAGGAGCAGATGTTTTTTCTTTTCTCCAATTTCCCCTCACATAACTGTGAGCAAAATGCCAGTAACCAACATCTTCAATAAGGTCAATACTTATAATATCTCCTAACTCTCCTGAATCTGTTATCTTCTTTATTATCTGGAAAAAAGGAGCATATCTTAAAACATGACATATTACAAGGCACTTGCCAGATTTTTCCTGAGCTTTTAATAATGCAGTGCATCTTCTTGGTGTTGTTGCCATAGGCTTTTCTAGCAAGACATTGTAGCCCTCTTTCAAAGCTAATCTAGCTAGCCTATAATGAGTTTTATCTGGAGAAGCTATGTAAACTCCGTCAAAAGGCATACCAGATTTAAGAGCTGCTTTTCCTGATTTAAACATTCTTTCAAGTGGTATGTCATGATCTTCTGCCATTAGTTCTCGCATTTTTTTAGAAGGGTCAGCAACTGCAACAATTCTCGCATTTTTCTTAACAGCTATTCTTCCAAATAAACTTCCCCTGTCACCAGCACCAATAACAAGAAGATGAAGAGTCTTATTTTTCATAAATCATAAAACTTTTTTTCATTTATAAATTTAATTTTTTATTTCACTATTAATAATTGATTGTTGAAGATTAGAATGATTGCAAAAAGGGTTGAAGAGTGTGTTGAATTACAAAGTGATACAAAACTTTTAAAAGTGGTTTGTTCTTTTGAAAATGAATTAAATGAGGTAAAAAAATATGGAAGAAGAACAAGACAAAGCTTCTCAACAGGCTGAAACTGCACCTGAACAGCAATCTGCTGAACAACAAGGAGCAGAAGGAGCAGCTCAAGAGACTCAAGAGACTCAACAAGAGGCTCAAGAGAATGAACAAGCTCAAGAAGGCCAAGAAAGCCAAACTGAAGCAGCTAATGAACAAGAGGCTGAACAACCTTCAGAAGCTACTATAACGCCAGAGCCTGTAAATGAAGATGAATCTTCATCAGAAGATTCTGAGTCTGAAACTTCTGAGCCTGAATCTACTGAACCTGCACAAGAGCAGGAACAAGGTGAAAATGAAGAAAGCTCAGAAAGCGAAGACGAGGATGAAGTTCCTGAGGCTCCAGAAGGTTCTGCAGAAGCAGAGCAGAAAATGGCTGAGCAAAAGGCTCAAGAGTCTGAGGAAAGTCAAGAAGGTGAATCTGAAGAAGCTTCAGAAGAATCTTCAGAATAATTTTAATTTTTTTATTTTTCTTTTTATTTTATTTTATTTTCAATAATTTTAAATAATAAATAAGTAATGTTTTATTATGAAAAGCAAGGCTTATTTTGCAATGCTGTTTTTAGTAGTGATTGTTTCCTTAATGACAATTTACTACATAGCGCCATTCACTAAATTAGAGTTTGATGTGATGCCTTCAAATTATAATTTTAGCTTAGATGTAAACGCTTCTTTAGTTGAAATGCAATTTTACCCAAATATGAGATTTCCAAGTAAAAGAATTACTTATAATATTCATGATGCATGCTCTCTGAAAAAAAAGCAGGATATGATGGACGCATTTGATATAGTTGAGAATAAAACTAGCATGGTTTTTAGTTCAAGTAATGAAAATGCAGACATTGAAATAACATGCAATGAAACAACAAAATATGAGAGTGGAATGTACATTGCAGGAGAGGGAGGACCTACAAACGTAGTAAAAACAGATAAGTTTTATGTTATAAATGGAGGAACAATCCTCTTGATAAGAGATTCAGATTGTGAAAGGCCTAACATAGCAATTCATGAGCTTTTTCATGTTTTAGGATTCAAACATTCTAACAATCCTAACAATATAATGTACAATTATACTAAGTGCAATCAGGTTATAGGAGACGATAATATTCAATTACTTGAAAGGCTTTATTCTGTTGAAAGCAAACCAGACTTGCTTTTTGAGGAAAACAAAACAAATGTTTTAATGCATGGTAGATACTTGGATTTGAATCTGACTGTTAAAAACTATGGTTTAAGAGATGCAAAGGATTTTATTGTGAGTGTAATTGTTGATGAAAAACCAATAAAAGAGATTTTAATTGGAGAAGTAAATGTTGGGAATGGAAAAGTTCTTTCTTTGAGAAATCTTTGGGTGACTAAAAGAAATCCAAGTGAGGTTCAGTTGAGAATAGATCCTAATTTTGAAGAGATTACAAAAGAAAACAACATGATATCTTTTAAGATAAAGGATTAAAATGTTAAGGATAGCATAAAAAGTAATTCTGAAAGAAATTCCAAATAAAATTCTGTTTTTTGTCAAAGGCTTTTAAGCAACAAAAAATAAAAATAAAGAAAAAGTAAAAATAAATTTTTGAGATTATTCGTCTAGTTCAAGGTCTTCAATGAAATCATCGCTTTCAGCTTCAAAATCATCATCAAAGTCGCTTTCATCAACGAATTCTTCTGCCATAAAAAACCAACCTCATTTTTTATTGCTCTTTAAAGAATTATCTCATTTATAAGTATTTCGGAGGTAGGATGAATATTTTTCAATATCTTTTTCCTTTTTTCATTTTTCTGCCTTTTTGCCAAATGAAAACAGCCACTACAAAAAATATTGCTGCCCCAATTATATCTCCTGCAAGAGCATTATCAATTGTCACAAGAGCTAGCTGTCCTGCAACAAAAGTAAGTATTGTTCCAAAAACAATCATGAAACTTATCCATTTTGTTCTAAATAAAATCCCTTCAAATATTGCAATTGTTATTGCTACTAAATAAAATATTCCTGTTATGTATCCAAGGGAAAACATAAGACTTGAGAATGCATAAAGAATAATTAACTCAAATAAAATGTTGAAGATTCCTAATCTTTTCTTTTTCCTTCCTCTCTTAGCCATGTTAAGTGTATATTAAAAAAGCTTTAAAATTATTTCTTTTTTGCAGAGTGTTTTGCATAAATGTAAAATGCGAGTCCTATGATAATAGAAAAAAAGTAAAATTCTCCTCTATATAATAATGAGGTTGATGCTGCTGCAGCTCCTGAAAGACCAAATAATTTGTATATAAGGATTGATCCACTCTCAGCTAAACCAATTCCTCCAGGAATCCCTGCAATATCTTCAAACAAATTAATTAGGGTTGTTGCTATTACTGCAAAGACAAAAGTCAGTTCGATTCCTAGTGCTAAAAATATTAGGAAGACAGACGCATACAAGGCTAATCTTGATAAAATTGTAAGTAAAAACAAATATGCTGTTAGGGTTTTATTCTTCAAAAGCTGTCTAAAAGTTGAGGCAAACAAGTCATATTTTGTAACTAAGTATTTTTGAAATTCTTTCTTGTTCTTAAATTTATGTTTAAAGAAAACATAGGCAAAAGAGAATTTCTTTACAATCTTTTTTATTCCTTTTCTAGATATTACTGCTAATACAACCAATATTATTATAAGGATTATTAAGAACAATGTTATTAAGAATATCTTTCTTATTGATTCAAATTTAAACAACAAAAATAATGCAAGAAGCGAGAAAATTGCAAATACAATATTAGCAATGAAATTAAGTGCTTTTTGATATAAAACACTTGCAAGATATTTTGATTTGCTTCCTTTGTATTTTTTAGAAAGATAATATATTCTTATTGGGTCTCCTCCAACTCTTGCACCTGGAGTTATTGTGTTGAACAAAACCCCTGAAAAAAAAGCAGGAAGAGTTCCGAAGTAGGAAAAATTATTGTCTTCTATTTCTCTTAGGGATTTAACCCAGACAACATTCCACAAAAAGAACATGAGAAATAAAGACACTAATGAAAGAAGTAGATAAAAAGGATTTGCTTTAGAAATTAATTCAAGAATCTCTTTGATTCCAATTGATTTTAGAATATATCCTAAGCCTATTAAAAGCAGAACAGCAATTAGCCAGGAAAAATATCTCTTTTTGAAAGTCATTTTCTAACAATAAATAAATGAGTAAAAGCCTTTAAAATTCTGCTGTTTTAATGCAATAATGCTTATTAATCTCTTTTTCTTGCAATAATTAGTGAAAATGAGGCTTTTGTCAATTGTTCAAACACTACTTATGGCAGTAGGAGTTATGTTTATTTTAATATTCAATAAAATCTCTTTTTTAATAGGTTTGAGCCTAATGCTTTTGGCATGGCTAACAGCAGTTATATCAGGAATTGTTTTTGGATGGGGGGATTAACATTGTCTTAAATAAAGTCAGGTAATGTCAAGTAAAGTACAAATTAAAGTACAAGGTAAAGTCACTCTATTTGCCTTTGATCATCTGCTTTTCCTGCTTCTTTAAACCCAATTAACTTAGTTTCTTTAGATTTAGAATTAACAAACCCACATTTTTTGCAATGCATTTCTTCTTTGTCATTGAAAGTGATTCTTGTGCTGTTGCAATGAGGGCATTTCTGCCTTGGTTTTTTCTTTGGCATAATAGCTTAAAGAAATGCATTTTAATAAAATTATCTGAAATAAAAATAGGATAAAATTAAAATTAGGATATTAGAAAAAAATAAACTTCTTAAGAATTAAAAATTAAATAGGGGCATAAAGCCCCTGTAAAAATCCCTCCACCAAGATTCGAACTTGGGATCTCCCGGGTGCTATTAGCATGATTTTTTTCTAAATCTTAACCCATTCAATCTCTGACTTATCAGGCTTCATAGTTATCCTGTTTTGTTTATGGAATCTCCACCCTAGATAATTACTATCTACAGCCAGGCGCTCTAACCGCTGAGCTATGGAGGGATATAAATCCCCTATGTTTGTGTTATAAACTTGAAAACAGAAACCTAAGCTCCTGCACAAGCTTATTATCTTAATAGATATCCTTATCTTTTAAAGTTATTGTTTAGAAAATAAAGTATTTCTTATAGTTTTATAGGCATTATTAGAGTTTTATTTAACAAAAACTAAATCAAGTAGTCTCACTAACTTCACTAATCCCACTTATCTCAATTATCTTTTTTTCAAGATCTTTAATATTGTCTACAAGAGGAAAAGGCACATGATTTTTTTGGCTTTTGTCTAATTGAAACCCGTAAGTTACTCCTATGAATGGCACTTCCGCCTCAATAGATTCATGATAGTCATTTATTGTATCTCCAACATAAACCATTTCACCTGGAAGCAAAAAGTTATTTCCTCTATGAAAGTTTAAGTAAGAAGATTTTCTTCCAGAATAAGTTGAATCTAATTGAATTCTATCTATTATTGGGTAAAGATATTTGAAAGCTTCTTTTTTATCAAAAAGCCCATTGTATTTGTCTATTGAATTAGAAGTAAGAATTCCCTGCCCAATTCCCTTTTTACCTAGGTTCTTGATCATACTTTCAACACCATCAAAGAATTCCATGTGATAATGATTGCTCATCTTAAAATCCTCTTTGTAACGTATTGCAATTTCTTCTAAAAACTCTTCTGGAAATCCTGCTTTTTTTATGAAGTTTCTTAATGTAGATGTGTCAAAAAAATCCTTGCAAGCCTCTCTGTTGTGAGGGTCTGGAAGACTTAATTTGCAATTAAATCTTTTATTCATATCTCTAAGAAATTTCATATGTGAGGGAATTGAGTCAACCAAGGTTCCATCCAAATCATAAAATACCATGAATTCTTTTGCCATTAAAAAAAAGGTTAGTTTTAGTATATAATCTTTATTATGATTTAGAATAACAAATAATCAATAATAACTCTGGAATTTTTATTTAAACATTAATGTCATCGTCTTTTGCTTTTTGTTCTGAAACAAAAAAAGCTTTGTTTGATGTAGATTCTTTTACTTTTCCAAGCCTTTGATATATTGCAGCTGCAGAAGGCAGTGCAAATCTGCCTGTAACTCCAACATCTTTTGAATATATTATGTATGATAATGTTCTTACTTCACCTGGCTCAAACTTTTCAAAGTCCCACTCAATTATTCTAGCTTCTTGGTTTACTCTTGAAGGCTTTTCTCCTCCGAATCTTTTGTACACTTTCATTAAAGGAGGCAGCCTGTCAACAATGTTTATTCTCTCAACATAATTCTTTGCGTAAACATGAAGTGTTACTTTTAATGCAAACTCTCCGCCTTTTGCTCTCACAAACTTAACTCTTTTTCTTACTTGTACATCAGTGTCTTTGTATTTCTTAACTAGCACAACAATAACAACAATAAGAATTATTATTAAAAAAGGATACAGCCAATTAGTCTTTACTAGAATTTCTGAACTCTTGCCTGGTTTTATTTCTTGATTCCAAGTGTAAACAATTCCAAGACCTTTTCTTTCAACTATGTCTGGTTTTGGTTGAAAGCTTGTAAAAAGCCTTGAGATTATGTTTTTAGTAACTGTTGTGCTTGTTTCCTCAATTATATTGCCCTCATTTGTTTTTTTGATTGATTTTGTACTTACAACAAGCCCCCAATCTTTTTCAGTTGTTTCTACAATGTTCTTTTCTGCAAATTTGATTGTGCCTTCTATTTCTGCGCTCACATTCTCTATTCCTACTTTTGCATGTAGTGTGTAGAATCCTGCTGTTAGTTCATCAAAGTCTTCTTTATTCAACTCAATTGTGAAGTCTTTTCTTTGATTAGCATTTAGATTAATTGTTTCTTCAAGCTCAAAAAATTGAGAAGTGAATTTAACATTCAAATCTTCAAAAGATATTTTTTCTTTGTTATGAATGTAAACATCTATTGAATTTGATTCAGGGTCTATCTCTCCTGAGCCAATTTCAAAAGCATCTTGTAATTCAATTATCTTTATTGTGGCTTTTTTCTCTATCTCTGACTCATCACTCTCTGCTCTTACAAAATACTGCATATTAAAATAATTCTTAACATCTAAATCTTTTCTAGGGTATATTGTCAATTGCACAGTCTTTGCATCATGAGAATCAATTTCAACTGGTTTTTCTGGCTTCATCACAAATCCAAGAAGATTATAAAACAGAAATTCATCATCTACCCCATTATTTGTAACCTTTAAATCAATAATAGCAGGTTGATTAAGTCCTTTCACAATAGTATCTTCAGAAGTAGCTAATTTTTCAATTGAAACATTTATTGCTAAAACTCCTGGCAATACAAATAATACTACTAAAAACATTAATATTACTGATATAGACAACTTTTTCATGATTCTCATATAAAATTGTAAGGGGATTTATATTTAAGGATTTCGGTGTTAGAATTGTGTTTTCTTATTATCTTTTTCCTTCTAAGTCAAGGTAAGCTTTGACTTGTGCAAGGAATTCATCGCATTTATCTGCTAATTTTTCTTCATAATCCTCTATTCTAGAAGGAATAATCCATTTTTCATATAAACTTCTCATGAATTTTCTAATAGCACCACTTTCAAATTTGCCTTGGTAATCTCTTTGCAAAACACCCTTAACAGATATTTTAACAGAACCCTTATTGGTTTTTTCCTTGATGCCGTTTCTTTCGACCTCTACTTTTTGCAAAGCTATTATCCGAAACTTAATCTTGACCTGATACATAAAATAATCAGTTACTTTTCTTACTCCTTCCCATTCAATATCAACATTTTTAGAATCGCCTTTTAATTTCTCAACATACTTGCCTTCTGTTAACCATAAATCAAATTCTTCAACAAGCCAGTCATAGGCAAATTGATACAAATCTGAAAAGTTCCAGATACCCTGGTATTTTAAGCTGCTTGAGAAGATTGTCTCTTTTTCTGTCATCTTTTATATTAATTGTTTAGTTTTATTGTTTTTAATCCTTGCTATAATTAAAATAGAGAAATCTTATTTAAATAGTTTTTCTTATGCACTATTTACTTACTTTTTCCTACAGGAATTGCAAATTAGCAGACCATCCTCATGATAAAGAAAATCAAAATTTCCACATTCTTCGCAGACACCTTCTGTAAATTGCCTTTCTTTTGCTTTTTCAATTCTTTTAACTTTCTCATCCCATTCTTTTATTCTGTGAAATTCACTCATTTCAGGGAATAAATCAGGATTGTATTTGAATATGTCTTTCAAAGTTATAAGACCCACTAACTCTCCATGATGGAGAACAGGAAGCATAGATTTTTTTACTTTTTTTATTTTATTAATTGCGTATTTTAATGTTTTTAAGGGGGAAATAGTTGCTATTTTTCTAGGAGAGATGTCAATTGCTCTTATTTTAGATAAGTGCTTTCTGCTCTTTTTTATCAAAGCCCATAAAATATCTTTTTCTGATATAATACCGCAGAGCTTTTTTTTATCAACAAGAAGCAAGGTTCCAACTCTTTTCTTAATCATGGTTTTAGCGCATGTTAAAAGATCTGTTTCTGGCTTGATTGTGTATGGATTACGAGTCATTATGTCTGCAACTAGGATTGTTTTCATATTTTTTTATAGAGAAATTTGCTTATAAATATTGTTTGAGATAGGACAATTACTTTTCATTATAATAATGTTTAAATAAGTTCTTGAAGATTTTTCCATATGGGAGAAAAACCAGTTGTTCTAATGCCAGAAGATATTCAAAGAATTATGGGCAAGGATGCTCAAAAGAATAATATCCTTGCTGCTAAAATGGTTTCTGAGATGATTAAGACTACTTTAGGACCTAAAGGAATGGATAAGATGCTTGTAAGCCCAACTGATGACATAATTGTAACTAATGATGGAGTCACAATCTTAGATGAAATGGAGATAGAACATCCTGCGGCAAAAATGATGGTGGAGATTTCTAAGACCCAGGAGAGTGAGGTTGGAGATGGAACAACAACTGCAGTGATGATTGCAGGCAAACTCTTGGAAAATGCTGAGAAGTTGCTTAATCAAAAGCTTCATCCAACTATAATAACAAAGGGCTACAGAATGGCAGCTGAAAAAGCCCAGGAGATTTTGAAAGATGTTTCATTGAGAATAACTTCTGATGATGAGACTGTTCTTAAGCAAGTAGCTATGACTGCTATGACTGGCAAAGGAGCTGAGGGAAATAAAGACAAGCTTTCAGACATAATTGTTCATGCTGTTAAGCAAGTTGAATCACAGGGAAAAGTTAATTTGAATAATATTAAGATTGAAAAAATAAAAGGAGATTCTGTTGAAGAGACTGAATTAGTTTCAGGAATTGTTTTGGACAAAGAAAAAACATCTTCTGAAATGCCTTCTAAGGTAGAGGATGCGAGGATTGCTTTAATTGATTTTCCTCTTGAATTAAAAAACCCAGAGATAGATACTAAAATTTCAGTAACAACTCCTGAACAGCTTCAGAACTTTCTTAATGAAGAAGAGAAAACAATAAACAAGCTAGTGGAGAAAGTAAAAGCAACTGGAGCAAATGTTGTGTTCTGCCAAAAAGGTGTTGATGATTTTGCGCAGTATCTTTTTGCTAAAGATGGCATTTATGTTTGTAGAAGAGTGCCTAAGTCTGATATGGAAAAAATAGCAAAAGCTACAAGTGGAAGCATTGTAAGCAATATTAGTGAACTTGATGCATTTAGCTTAGGAGAATCTAAAATTGTTGAAGAAGTTCAACATGGAGATGAGAACTTCACACATATTAAAGGATGCAAAAATCCAAAGGCTGTCACAATACTGATTCATGGAGGAAGTGAGCATGTTATTGACGAGATTGAAAGAGCTATAAAAGATGGCTTAGGAGATGTTGCTTCTTCATTAAAAACAAAATTAGTTGTTCCTGGAGGAGGTGCAATTGAGATGGAATTATCAAAAAGGCTTAGGGAATACTCTCAAGAACTTAGTGGAAGAGAGCAGTTGGCTGTTGAGGAGTTTGCATCTGCACTGGAATTTATTCCCACAACTCTTGCTGAAAATGCTGGTTTAGACCCAATTGATATTCTTACAGAGTTAAAATCTAAGCATGAGTCTGGTGAAAAAAATGCTGGTTTGAATCTTTTTAATAATAAAATTGAAAATGTTTTAGAGGGAAGAATTATAGAGCCTACAAAAATCAAGAGCCAGGCCTTGAATTCTGCAAGTGAGGTTGCTATAATGATTCTTAGAATTGATGATGTAATTGCTGCTTCAGGAGATAAGAGGAGCCAGGGAAGTATGCAATCTGTAACTGGAGGAGCAGGAATGCCTCCAGGAATGATGGGTAGAGGAATTTAATTAAATTATGCTAAAATAGCATAAATAACACATACAACAATCACTGCTGCAGCAATAATATTTCTTTTTTGAAGCTTTTCTTTGAGAATTATTTTAGCAAAAATATAAACAAACACTGGTCCAAGCATTATTATCAATGTTGTGAAAACAACCCCAAGTGTTAGATATCCATAATAGACTATTAT
>WJLC01000049.1 GCA_014728745.1 Candidatus Pacearchaeota archaeon | reverse complement strand
TTAATATAAATGCCACTCTTGACCCTAAGGAGAATGTTAAACAGAATAAAAGATTAAATATTGGAGAAAGTGATGATATTTCTTCTAAAGATTCATTTTTCACTAAAATAATTAGTGCAATTACAGGCATGTTTACTAAAGAGAACAATGCTCCTAGAGATAGTGAGACCATAATGTTGCAAGCAGAATCCACTAGACAATCACAAGAACATTCAGATTGTGGCTCTTACATTAGTTCAGATTTCACATTTACAGAGAATATAGATAATTGCTCTGGAGATGGATTAATTGTTGATGCAAATAATATTGTTATTGATTTAAATGGATACGCTCTTTGGGGACAAAATGCAACAGACTCTGTAGGAATTGTAATTGACGGATTTTCTAATGTAACTATTAAAAATGGGACAATTATGCACTTTAGTGAAGGAATGTTTGTGGATTCTGATAATAGTATATTTGAATATCTGAATATCGTTGCCAATGGGTTTTCTCCAAGCGGAGGAGGAACATGTGACTTGATGGCATATGCTCCATGGCTATATCATACTGATGATCCTGATTGCTCTGGAGCAAGTGAATGCGATTATACATACAGTTATGGAACTTGCTATAATGGGGGTGGAGGAAATGGTGGTTCAAGTGAAAGTGAAAGCGAAAGTGAAGGAGAATTAGGGGTTTCAGGACAGAAAGAAATTGAAAGTGATGGGTATTGTAATGATGGAGATTGTGATTGCTGGTGGCCTGTTTCTAGTTACACAGGAACAGAATCCTGCTGCGGAGATGTTAATCCATCGTGGACAACACACTACTGCGGCTTGTCTTCAGGAGGAGGAGGGAGTACTGGAATCTATTTTGAAGAATCTTCTCATAATTTAGTAAATAATTGCAATCTCTCAAACAACAATCATGATGGGATTTATTTCAATCAATCAAATTCAAACAATGTGACTTATTCTCAGATAAATGGTAATTCAGAAGCAGGAATTTACTTTGATAATTCAAATGCAAATTTGATTATGCATAGCAATATTTCAGAAAATTCTGAAGAAGGAATGTATTTATCTAGCTCACTTTTTAATTATATTTTCAATAATACAATCAATGCTAATACTTATCAGGGTGCTTACATAGACTCTTCTGATTATACTTTTATCTATAATAATAGTATTTCAATGAATTTTGATGAAGGGATTTATTTAGATTATGCAGATGATATAGAAATTTATCACAATAATATAACAGATAATTCTAATGATGGGATTTATTACTATTCTAATAATAATGCTGACTCTGAGATTTATTATAATAATATAAGTAACAATGGGGGAGCAGGCATATTATATCCTGATGATGCAACAATTTATGGAAATATGATATTTAATAACACTGACAATGGAATTCAAACAAATTATGATGGAAATATTGTAATTGAAAACAATGAAATTCTGGAAAATGGAGATAATGGAATATCTCTTTATCAGACTGATAATTGTAATTTAACAAATAATACTGTAAGCTTTAATCTTGATACTGGAATATCCATTTCAAGGTCTGATTATACAAGGCTTGTTAGAAATATCGTAAACAATAATTCTGGAGGAGTTTATGCTGCAGGATTTAGTTTTGTTGATGCAAATTATTCCACATTGATTAATAATACTGCTAATAATAATCAAGATGATGGGTTTAAATTAGGAGGAACAATAGAATATCATTCTTCGTATGGGAGCAGGAATAACACATTACAAGGAAATGATGCAAGTTGTAATGGTGAAAATGGATTTGAGCTATCTCCTTATTCTCACAGTAATGATCTTTATGACACTGGTTCATGCTATAACTATAGGATTAATTCAAGTCTTTATGATATTCAAAATAAGAATGTTGCTTCTAACTCTGTGTTCCACGGAACAGAGGTTTGTGATAAGGATTCTCCTTCTGGAATTTGTGATGTAAGCTGTGGATGTGGGGATGGTGTTTGCTCACCTTGCATGGAAACTGCATACACTTGCCCTAGTGATTGCTTATTAGATACTGACAGTGATGATGTTCACAATTACAATGATACTTTAGAAGGTGATGAAAATAATGTTATACATCAGGGTATTGGAAATTTGAATATAACTATTAATGATACTTGGGAAGATAGCCCTAATGGAACAAGAAGAGTGAGGTTTTTAGATGGAAATGATTTAATGATTGAATTTGATTTTGAGTTTAATTTTACTAATAGAATAAATCTTAGTGAAATAACTATTAATAAATTCTCTGATAGTATTTATGTTCAAGGTCTTGGAAATATTTCAAAAACATTTTATTTTCCTCTTTCAAGTGCAGGGGTTTGTGTTAAGAATGATGATGGAGTAATTATAAGTGCTTTTGATTGTAATGGCACTGCAGAACACTTTTTTACTAATGCTGAATGTGATGGATCAGAAGTAAATATTAATGGAGATAATGTAACTTGTGTTCTTACATTAGAACAATATATTATATCTGGATTAACCCACTCAGGGCTTAAGATTCTTAGTGGCTCTTTAGAAAAAGGAGTAATCCCAATGAATTCTGGAAATCCTTTTTACACAACAAGCCAAAATCCAAGATACTATAATAATCAGTCTTGTTTAGAAAGTTTAAAGCCTAGTGAGGTATGTGATACACTTTGGGAAGTAAATGCAACTGGAACTGCAGGAACAACATGGGAGTTTTTCTCCACATATAATTCAACAAATCTTAATTTAAACACAAGCATACTGAATATAACTATTTCAGAGATTGTTAGTGCTGTTTGTGGAAATGGAATTGTTGAGGCAGGAGAGCAATGTGATGGAACTAATTTAAGTGGAGAGACATGCATAAGCAGAGGATTTGATGGAGGAACATTGTCTTGTTCTGCAAGCTGTACTTTTGTCACTAGTTCATGCACTACTGATACTGGAGACGGAGGAGGATGTAGTGATAAATGTGATGAAGATGAGAAAGAATGTGTAGATGATGCAAGTTATAGAGAATGTGGGGATTATGATGCTGATGATTGTCTTGAATGGTCTGATGCAATTGAATGTGCTGAAGGGGAAAGTTGTGAGAATGGAGAGTGTGTTGGTGCTTGTGTTGAAGATTGGGAATGCATAGAATGGGGGGAATGTATAGATGGAACTCAAAATAGGACATGCATTGATTTGAATGATTGTGGAACAGAAGAGGATAAACCAGTAACAGAACAGGCTTGCGATGTTTGCATTGAAAACTGGACTTGCAGTTGGACTTCATGTGAAGAAGGAGATGAATACAGTTATGCTTATGATTGCGTTGATTTAAACAATTGCGGAACTGAACTTGATAAGCCAGATCAAATATCATGCGAGGAAGAAGAAGAGATAGAGAAAAGAAAAGAGAGAGAAGATTATGAGGGATGCGAACCTGTATGGGAATGTGAATCTTGGGGAGAGTGTGATGCTAGTTATGATATTGAAGATCTTTTGGAAAAAGATGCTAAGATTTCAGGTGTGCAGAGAAGAACATGCATGGATAAGACTGGATGCGCATCTAACAAGATTGAGAAAAAGCCTTGCAGTTTGTCAGTTCCAATAGAAGCAGAAACAGTAGAATGGTGTAATGAAACTTATGTTGAGATTAATGATAAGAATACAGGCAAATTAGTAAGCAGAGTAAAAGAAGAGAGAGCGAAATCTAGCAGAGCTGAAGAAATTCTTAACATAGAGACAACTGATAAGATAGACATAGCCTTTTTAACAGGAGAATTCACCGGATATTGCGATTATTGCTATAATGGTGTGAAAGATTATGATGAAGAGGGTGTTGATTGTGGAGGACCTAATTGCCCTGAATGTATTGAGGAACAAGAGTTTTTTGATTGGCTTCCTTGGTTTGTGTTACTATTATGGGTAGGAATTATAAGTGGTTCTGCAACAATAATATGGACTCAAAGAAAAGAGATGATAGGATATTATAAAGATTTGACAAGACAAAAATTAAGCTTTGAAAACAAAGGAGTGAGCAGTATGGCCTCTGGACAAAAGCCTTATTCACAAAAAGGAGTTTCTTCTAAAAAGTCAAAAATATCTAAT
>WJLC01000048.1 GCA_014728745.1 Candidatus Pacearchaeota archaeon | reverse complement strand
GTTATTTCTTCTATCCATTCCTGTTTGATTTTTGTTGTATCTAGCATTTTATTTCTGTAATTATTAATTACTATTAAGTATCTTACTTAACCTTTTATGTGGTGTATTTCATTAGTAGTAACTAATTGAAGTATTTTAAATAATGTTATCCTTTTAAGGACAACAAAAAGTAAGATTTATAAAATACTGAAATATATTAATTATATGAAAGATAAGGTATTGGAAGAAGCAGGATTGACAAAGAACGAGATAATTGTGTATAAAACCCTGCTAAGGTTAGGATCAAGCACAGCAGGAGCTGTAACCAAGAAATCTGGTATTCACAGAAGCAGAGTCTATGAATCATTAAATAGATTAGTAAACAAGGGGTTGGTAGGATATAGTATTAAAGCAAATGTTAAACATTTCTATGCGCAAAGTCCCGAATCCTTGCTGGAGTTTATTGATGAAAAAAGAAGAAAAATAAAGGATGTATTGCCTGAATTAAAAGAACTGCAATCTTTCAAACCTGAAAAACAGGAAGTTAATGTATTCGAAGGATACAAAGGATTAAAATCTGTTTTTGATAATGCAATTAACCAGTTAAAGAAAGGAGATGAAATCTTAGTGTTTGGAGCAAGAAGCGGACAAGATGTTTCATCAAAAGCATGGGAATCTTTTTTTAAGAATTTTAACAAAAGAAGAGTAAAAAAAGGAATAAAATATAAAATAATATTTAATAAAGATTTAGAAAAATCTAAGTTAGTTAGTGAATTCAAGAAGAGCGAATTGACTGAAGTTAGGTTTATTGAACAGAAAACTCCTGCAGGAATTAATATCCATGGAGATAATGTTGCAATTATTGTCTGGAAGAAAAAACCTTATGCTTTTTTGATAACAAGCAAAGAAGTAAGCCAGAGTTTTAGGGAGTATTTCAGGGTTTTGTGGAAACAGGCTAAATGAAAGTGCAATATTAAATTTTCCTTGTTATTCTAAATACCCACCTTTTTGAAAGTCCCAAAGTCTTTGATATTCTCCACCTTGGGTTATTAACTCTCTATGCGTCCCTTTTTGCACAATCTTTCCATTTTTCATAACAACAATTATGTCTGCATTCATTATTGTTGAAAGCCTATGTGCAATAATTATGGATGTTCTGCCTTCCATAAGCCCTTCTAAGTCTTGCTGAATCTGATATTCTGTTTCTGAATCTAATGAGGATGTTGCTTCATCAAGCACAAGTATTTTTTTATCAGCTAATATTGCTCTTGCTATTGAAACTCTCTGCTTTTCTCCTCCAGACAATTTAATTCCTCTTTCTCCAACAATGGTCTTTTCTTTTTGAGGAAAACTTTTTATTATTCTATCAAGCTGAGCAAATTTTATAGCCTGCATAACCTGCTCTTTTTTTGCAGAAGGATTTGCAAACTTGATATTGTTATAGATTGTGTCATCAAACAAAATCGCCTCTTGAGGAACTATTGACATTTCGCTTCTCAATGATTCTTGTTTAACATTTTTTACATTTTTTCCATCTACTAACACTTTGCCCTTGTCTACATCATACAGTCTGTAAAGCAATTTAATCAAAGTTGATTTTCCGCATCCTGAATGTCCAACTAATGCAACCTTTTTGTTTTTAGGAATTTTCAAATTAAAATTTTCAAATATTTTCCTTTTTTTGTTATAGCCAAAGCTAACATTTTTAAATTCAATTTCTCCTTTTTTAATCTTGATTTTCCTCGCATTTTTCTTGTCTTTGATTTCCTTTTTGATTTCCTTGTAGTCAAATAATTGCTGAAAGTCAGTCATAGCTCTATAAAAGCCTCTCATTCCCCAAACAAATCCAAACAAGCTTCCAATTAAACCAAGATAAACAGTGTAAATAAATGCCAGTGTTCCAACTGTTATCTCTCCATTAATTAATTGCATTATTGGGAAATACAATATAAGTATGGTTCCTAAGGCTAAAATAAACATATTGCCTGCATCAAATAGCTTAAAATAATGCCAGTAATCAAGAGCTTTTTCCTTTGTTTTAAAAATAACCTTCTTAAAGTTATTTTTGATTTTTCTTTCTTTTCCAAAATACTTAACAGATTCTATGTTTGTGAATATGTCTGATATATCGGCCTTTTCCCTGTCCTGCTGATCATTGAATTTTTTCTTTGGTTTCTTTTGAATTTCCTGAATAATAAATCCATAACCAATAAACAAGATAATTGTTCCTAGCAAAATTAATGCAGGAATAATACTAAAGTATGCAATAGATATAGCAGATACTATGAAAAGAACAATTGCAGGAATAAATTGAAAGAAAAGCATGTCTGTCATGCTTTCTGCTGCTCCAGAACCACGAATCATCCTTGAAATAAGACTTCCGGATTTGTGAGTTGTATGAAACCTATGGTCCAAACTAATAATGTGATTAAAATACTTTCTTTTTATATCTGCAATAATGCTGGAGTTTAGTTTATTCAGCCAGTGTATTCTCAACCAATTAAAAATAACATCTAGTCCAGCGGCAAGAACATACACGCCAAATAAAATCAACAAGACTGCTATAAATGCCTCATAACTCAAAAACCCATTTGCAAAGCTTGTACCATCGTCTATAAGTCTCTTAAATAAATATTTTGGAACTAACCTAGACAATTCAATAATGATTACACCTATTAAGGCAAATATCCATAAACTAGGGTACTTTTTCAAAAATCCACAGTATTCACTAAGATTTCTTTTGAAGTTAATTTCTTTCTTTTGTTTCTTCTTATTTTTCTTAGTTTTGTTTTTCATTTTCTTATCCATTGTCATGTGAAGTTTAATATTAAATCATTCAGTTAGAAATCATGCGCAAAAAAATTGTGAAAAAATTTAGCAATAAAGTCTAAACTAGAATGAACTTGTTCTATTCAAAGGGCAGAGTACCCAAACAAGCAATAATAACAATATTATGAAAACCTCCTTTTTAAATTTTTCACTTTATTTTTAAAGAGAATAAAAGCTTATAAAGTTTTAGAGCTTAATAAAAACATGGTAATTGGCTCCTCACGCTCAAGTGTCATAGCAATGAAAAGCTTTGACAAGCAAATAGATAAAGGAGATTTTGAAGAGGAATTAGAAGAAGAGGAGTCTGAGGATAATAAAGAGGAATAAACATTCTAAATCTATTTAATATTTCTTTTTTTCTCCATGAATTTATTCAATGCAAATTCAATAATATGGCTTCTATTCCTAAACAATTCCCCCTTAAGCATACTTTCAAGTGCATCTACCATATTCTCATCAATTGTTATACTTATCTTTTGTTTTGTCATTTTCTTTTATTAATCTCTTTTTTTCTATCAATAACCCTTTTAGCTGCTTCAGGGTTTGTCGATTTTAGTCCTGAGAACCCATATTGCCAATTTGCTTCCATAAAATAAAAATCTAATTCATTTGCATTTTGATTAAAAGAAGGAACAATATCTATTGCTAAATCTCTTGGATTTTTCTTGTCTTCAGGGTTTGTTTTTTCACCATAGTATTCCATCTGTCTTTTTGCAATTGTTTTTGATCCCTCAGTGATCTTTTCTAAATCTCTTGGCATAGATGAAACAGGGATATCTAATTCCCCATATAAATTATTTAAGGTGTCTTCTACGGGAAGTGCGCCTGCGCCTAAAGATATATTTGCACTGACTTTACTATTTCCTATTTTAGAATATGCTTCTGTATTAAAATCATCATCTGTATTTTGGCATATAACTCTAAATTCTGGCCTGTAAATGCCTCCATTATCAGAAAAGGTTGCAAAAGGTATTTCTTCTTCTATAATTGGGTATTGCAAAAGATTATAGAATACTAAAGATAAATCTGATTTTTTATTTTCGCCATTCATAGCTAAGGAATACTCTTCTTTTGTTCTTTCTAAAACCCCTTTTTGCCTATCAATTATGGTTTCTGGAGCTGAAGATTCATAAAAAAACTTTATTCTTTCCTTACAAGATTCAATTAGTCTTTCAAGACTTTCAGTATGTTCTCCCTTTTTTCTTAGATATTCATCAAATTCTTTTGAATCACTTTCAATCAAATTATCTTTATCCTTATTCACTCTAAAAACAGAATAACCCCCGCCTGTTGCAGAGGGTTTAATATACAAGTTTTTAGGATAATCTAAAATCCCTTCTAATACAGAATCTTGTAATTCTTTATCATAACCTAACGTGGCTGTCTTTTGAAATTCTATCCCTTTTTCTGAAATTTTTTCTAAAAAGGATTTCAATTTCTGGGTGGGATTAGAAATATCAGAAACTTGTCTGTAAATATTTTTTAATTCAGGATTTCTAGTGATTATTGAAAGATTTCCTTTTTTTGTCCCAACCTTAAACCCGTCTATGATATTATCCATTATAAATGACTTTCTTGCCTTACTATCCAATGCCTGCTTTATATCTTGGTAAGGAAATCCCTCCCAATCTTTTGGTTGAAAAGTAAATAATGTTGGAATTTCATAAGAATCAAATAAGCTTCCCAGATATAAACTCGGAGACGATAAAAAAACACCTTCTGCAAATCTTTTTTGACTAGGTTTATCAAATTTACCCCTTGTTCTTTCAAATTCCGTGTGATTTTCTACACTTTTTGAATATCTTTTAAAATAACTTGACTGAGATGAACCAACAAG
>WJLC01000047.1 GCA_014728745.1 Candidatus Pacearchaeota archaeon | reverse complement strand
GTAACTTTTAATAACTGCTGATTCTATTTTTATTTATGGCTAAAAAAGAAATTGATTACAAAGATATTGGATTTAAATCTGGATTAGAAATACATCAGCAGTTAGACACACATAAATTGTTTTGTAACTGTCCCTCTGTTTTAAGAAGTGATAAACCTGATTTTAATGTTACAAGAAAATTGCACGCAATTGCTGGAGAGAGTGGGAAGATTGATATTGCTGCTGCTTATCAGGCTAGCAAAGACATTGAATTTGTTTATCAGGGGCATAAGGATACAACTTGCTTAGTTGAGATTGATGAAGAACCACCCCATAGGATTAATCAAGAGGCATTGAGAATCGCATTGAGAATAGCTCTGCTACTTAATTGTAAAATTCAGCCAATCTCACAAATCATGAGAAAGACAGTTATTGATGGCTCTAACACAAGTGGGTTTCAGAGAACTGTGATGATTGCAAGAGATGGATACATTGAAACTTCTCAAGGTAAGGTTGGCATTGATGCATTGTTTTTAGAAGAGGATTCAGCTCGTCCTTCTCCAAGGACTGAGGCTGAAAAAGCAGAGAATAAGCAGATTGTTTACAGGATAGATAGATTAGGAATTCCTCTTGTAGAAATTGCAACTGCTCCAGATATAAAAAATCCAAAACAGGCTAAGGAAGTTGCTTTACAGATTGGAGATGTTTTAAGAAGCTGCAAAGTTAAGAGAGGGCTTGGAACAATAAGGCAAGATGTCAATATGTCTATTAAAGGTGGCAAAAGAGTTGAAATCAAGGGAATGCAGGATATGGATATTTTTTTAGATGTTTTGGAAAAAGAGATTGAAAGACAGAAAGGGTTATTATCACAAGGGAAGAAGATGAAAAAGGAAGTGAGGAATGCACTTAAAAATGGGAGCACAGAATTTTTAAGACCAATGCCTGGAGCAGCTAGAATGTATCCTGAAACAGATTTGCCTTTACTTAAAATCCATAGGGATTTAATAAATAGTTTGAAGAAAGATCTTCCTAAGCTTAGGAGCGAGGAGAAAAAAATCTTGGAGAAAAGAGGCTTGAATAAGGACATGATAAAAATTTTATTTAAGCAAGATAAATTAAAGGAATTTAAAGAGTTGCTGAGCATTATTGACAATCCTCAGCTTATTGCAAAGGTTTTATTAATGTATCCAAAGGAAGTTGCAAAGCGTGAGGAAATTTCTATGAAAAAGGTTGAAAAGAAATTAAATCAGGATGTTCTGAGCTTTATTCTTGAATCATTGAAAAACAAGAAAATATCTGAGAATGATATTAAACTAGTTTTTAAAAAAATTCTTAATGGAGAGAATATGGAAAAAGCAATTGAAATTGAGAAAGTTGATGTTAAGGATATTGAAAATAAGATAAGAAATATTATAAAAAGTAAGCCAGGCCTCACTGAAAACGCATATATGGGATTAGTTATGAAAGAGTTTAAAGGTAAGGTTAATGGAAAGCAGGCAATGAAAACTATTAAAAAGTATATTTAATTTTAATGACTAGTATTCATAAAAAGAGGAGACAAATGCACTTACATAAACATTTATTCACTACTATTTTTATTCTTTTACTAGTTATTTCTACAGGAGCTTATGCTTACCATACTGTAGAGGGATGGAGTTATTTAGATTCCACTTATTTTGTGATTATTACAATAACTACTATTGGGTATGGTGATTTAGTTCCTCAAACTGCAACAGGAAAGATATTTACAATGTTCTTTTCTTTTATTGGAATAGCAATGGCCCTTTATTTTCTTTCTATAATTAGCACTAACTTATTCAAAAAGCATCTTGGAAGAAAAGTTGGAGAGATAAAAAAAGAGACAAAAAAACAAGAAGATATGATTAAAGGAGAAAGCAAAAAAGCAAAAAGCAAAAAATCTAAAAAATCTAAGAGAAAAAGCAAGAAAAAGAGATAAATTAATAAATGATTTTCTTATTTCTAATATATTGAGGTTATTATTCAAATGTTGAGAGATTACAAGTTAAATGAGGTTAATGAGAAAATTGCAGGAAAAAAAGTCAGACTTACTGGGTGGGTTGATACTATTCGTGAGCACGGCAATGTAATGTTCATTGATTTGAGAGATAGATATGGAAAGGTGCAGATGGTTATTTCTAAAAAAACAGGAGAGGAATTCAAAAAAGCTAAAACATTAACTCTTGAATCTTGTATTGGTGTTAAAGGGATTGTTAAGGAGAGGCCAAAAGGAACTGTGAACAATGATTTAGCTTCTGGAAAAGTTGAAATAGGTGTTGAAGAGATTGATATTTATAGCATAGCAGGAATGCTTCCATTTAAGCCTTCTGATGCAGAGGAAATTTCTGAGGATATTAGATTAAAGTACAGGTATTTAGATTTGCGAAGTGATATTATGAAGAAAAATATTGAAATGAGACATAAGATTGTCAGTTTTATTAGGAATTATTTGGATGAAAAAGATTTTTTAGAAATAACTACTCCTATGCTCACAAAATCAACACCTGAAGGTGCTCGAGATTTTATTGTTCCTTCAAGGATTCACCCAGGAAAGTTTTATGCTTTGCCTCAAAGCCCTCAGCAGTACAAGCAATTGCTTATGGTTTCAGGGGTAGACAAGTATTTTCAGATTGCTCCGTGTTTTAGAGATGAAGATGCAAGAGCAGATAGAAGTCCTGGAGAGTTCTTTCAGCTAGATTTGGAAATGAGTTTTATTGAGCAAGAGGATTTGCTTGATTTGATAGAGGATATGCTTTTAGCTCTTGTTAAAAAGCTTTTGCCAGACAAAAAACTTACTTTTGAGAAATTTCCTAGACTTACTTATGAAGAGGTTATGAAAAAATACAAAACAGACAAACCTGATTTAAGAAAAAACAAAAATGATCCTAATGAACTTGCTTTTTGTTGGGTTGTTGATTTTCCTTTATTTGAGCCTGAATTAGAGAATGGGCATTTTGCACCTATGCATCATATGTTTACAAGACCTAAAGAAGAAGATTTGAAAAACCTTAATAAGAAAAGCGCTCATAAAGTAAAATCATATCAGCATGATTTGGTTTTGAATGGGTTTGAAGTTGGTGGAGGAAGCATGAGAATCCATGATTCTGAAGTTCAGAGCAAGATTTTTGATTTAATTGGTTTTACTAAACAGCAAAAAGAATACTTTGAGCATATGCTTACTGCATTTGGATATGGTGTGCCACCTCATGGAGGGATTGCACCTGGAATAGATAGATTGATAATGGTTTTGCTTGGGCAAAAAAGCTTGAGAGAAGTTATTGCTTTTCCAAAAAACAGTGAGGCAAAAGATGTTTTAATGGATGCACCTTCTGAAGTAGATAAAGAGCAATTGAAAGATGTTCATATTAAACTTGATTTGCCTGAGAAAAAGAAAAAAGGGAAAAGTGGGAAAAAGAGCAAGAAAAAGAAAGGATCTAAGAAAAAAAGTTCTAAGAAAAAATGAAAATACTTGCAATTGGAGATTTTCATGGAAGATTTGCTTTTCAGAAGTTTCAGAAGATAATTAAGAAAGAGAATATTGATTTAGTTATTTCTACAGGAGATTACCTTCCATTTTTTTACAGAGACTTGTGGTTTAAGCATTGCTATAGCAAGGAAGTTGAGTTATGGGAGATTATTGGAAAAAGTAAATACAAAAAATTAGTTTTTGAGGATATTAAAAGAGGAGAAAAGGTTTTGAAAAAATTAAACAATCTTTCTGTTCCAGTGATAACTGTTTTGGGAAATGTGGATTATCCTTCTATAGATGATGTTAGTGATGAAGATACAGTAAGCAGAAAAGATCGTTTGTCTTGGGATAGAAAAACATTATTTGCAGAGAGGCTGAAAAAGTACAAGAACATACACAGGTTTGATTATAAATATTTTGAGCATAAAGGATATATTTTTATAGGAGCAAGAGGCCACACTTATCCTGGAGAGCCAAGAAGCAAGGGATATAAAAAGCATAAGAAAAAACTCATAAAATTATTCAAGAAATTTCCAAACAAAAGAAGAAATAAAAAAGTAATTTTTGTAGGGCATAATCTTCCATACAATACAAAATTAGATAAAATCTCAAAAAAAGCACCAAAAGATGTTAGAGGAAAGCATTATGGAAGTAAGTTGTTTAAGACAATCATTAATCGATTTCAGCCAATACTCTGCCTTGGAGGGCATTTTCATGAAAACCAGGGTAAAGACAAAATGAAGAAAACTCTTATCGTAAATCCAGGAGAGGGAAAAAAAGGAGAGGCTGCAATTATTGATATTTCTGATAAGAAAAAAGGATACAAAAGACCTGTAAAAGTTAAATT
>WJLC01000003.1 GCA_014728745.1 Candidatus Pacearchaeota archaeon | reverse complement strand
TGATTCAGAAGCAAATATAAAGCCTGGATATTTAAATATAAGAGTATGGTAAATAAAACTTTCAAAAAGTTTTAGATCAAACCAGAATAAACAATAAATAAAACTTTCAAAAAGTTTTAGATCAAACCAGAAGAAAAATAGGCAAAATAAAAAGAAAATAAAAGATATAAAATAGCATTAAAATGTTTAAGGATAAAAGAGGATGGATAAGAATTATTGAGGCATTTATAGCAGTTCTGCTTGTAGCAGGAGCATTGTTAATAGTAATTAATCAAGGATACATTGGAAAAGCAGACATTTCTGAACAGGTTTATGAGGTGCAGCTTGCTATCTTGAGAGAGATTGAGCTTAATGATAATATGAGAAGTAATTTGCTTGAGATAAATGAGGGTGATTTGCCTGTTAAGTGGGATGAATTTGATAGCCAGGGATTAACAAATGTTAAAAATAAAATTAATGAAAGAGTTCCAGATTACTTGAACTGCACTGCAAAGGTTTGCCTGTTAGATGTGATATGCTACAGTGAGGGAGCACCTGTTGATAGAGATGTCTATGCTCAGAGTGTGGCAATTGCAGCAAATTTAGAGACTTATTCTCCAAGGCAGTTGAAAATGTTCTGCTGGACATTTGGATAATCTGCAATTAAAAAACTAAAATGAAAACTAAAAAATTCCAATTCCTAGAGCATACTGCAGACATTAAGTTTCAGGCATTTGGGAAAACAAAAGAAAAGGCTTTTGAAAATTCAGCTCTTGCTATGTTTGATTCAATGAGTGATGATGCTGTTAAAGAAAAAACAACAAAAACAGTAAAAGTTAGAGGGAAAGATGATGAAAATCTTTTATATGAATTTTTAGAAGAATTATTATTTTTATTTGATAGTGAATTATTTTTTGTTTCAAAAATAAAAAACATTGAAATTAATAAAGAGAGTAAAAAAAGCAATCAGCAATCTCTGAAAGCAGAGCTTGTTGGAGACAGTGCAGAGAATTATGAGATGAAAAATGATATAAAGGCTGTCACATATAATGAAATGTTTGTGAAGAAAAACAAAAAAAATGATTGGGTTTGTCAAGTTGTTTTAGATATATAAAATTGTTAAACCAAGGAAAGTAAATATGAAAAAAATAAAACTAAAAAAAACAGGCTGCAAGGTTTCAAAATTGTGCTTTGGAACAGGCAGAATTGATAAGTTTAAGCCAGAGCACGGAGCAAGACTTTTGAAAAAAGCTTATGAAAAAGGAATTAATTTTTGGGATACTTCTGATGATTATGGCACTCATCCTCATGTTAATGAGGGTTTGAAAAAAGTGCTTAAGAAAAAAGGTGTTTCAAGAGACAATATTGTTTTAATAAGCAAAATAACAAGAGTTTTTGGAGAGAAAAAAGTCAAAAAACATATTAAGAAAATGCTAAAAGAGCTTGGAACAGATTACATTGATATTTTGCTTTTGCATGCAGTTGATTCTGAAAAAGAGCTGAAAAAATATCTTAATATAATCCCTTATCTGAAGAAAATCAAGGCCATTAAGCATATTGGACTTTCAAGTCACAAGCCAAACATAATAAGAGAAGTAGCAGATCATCCAGATATTGAAATTATAATGGCTCCATTAAATTATAGGGGCTTTAGAATAAAATACTCTTACAGAGACAAGACTTATTCTGTTAGAAGAGGAAAAATGAAAAGAGTATTGAAAAAATGCAAAAAAAATGGAAAAGATATAATCCTCATAAAGATTTTTGGAAATGGAAAGATAGACAAAATAGAAAAAGCAATAAGATACGGATTAAAGCAAAAGTTTGCAGATTGTATTGATCTGGGAATTGGAAGCATGCATGATTTAAAAGAAGATGTTAAAATTGTTAACAGAGTGTTGAAAGAAAAGTAAATCAAATAATGTCTTAAAAATAATAAAAAATGACAATAGAAGTAAAAAAAGTTTCAAAGAACATTTATGAGATTCCTAAAACAAGTGGGATGAAAGTTCCTGGGATAGTTTATGCTTCTAAAAAACTTATTGAAAAAATGAAGCAGGACAAGTCTTTGGAGCAAGTTATGAATGTTGCTCACTTGCCTGGCATAATTGACAAGTCAATAGGTTTGGCAGATGCTCATCAAGGATATGGGTTTCCAATTGGCGGGGTGGCTGCTTTTGACATGGATTCTGGAGTAATAAGTCCTGGAGGCGTTGGCTATGATATTAACTGCAGTGTCAGATTATTAAAAACAAACCTCACAAAGCAGGATATTTTGAAAAAGCAAAAAGAGGTTGCTGACCAATTATCAAGGAAGATTCCTTCTGGTGTAGGAAGAGGGAGCAATTTTCAAATATCAAAAGACAAGTTCAAAAAAGTTCTAGAGAAGGGTGTTCCTTTTATTGTTGAAGAGGGCTATGGAAAAAAAGAGGATTACAAGCACATGGAGGAAGAAGGTTGTTTAAAGGGTGCAGATTCAAGCAAAGTTTCTAAAAGAGCTATGAAAAGAGGCCTTGGACAATTAGGTACCTTAGGAGCTGGAAATCATTTCTTAGATGTTCATTATGTTGATGAAATTTTTGATGAAAAAGTTGCAAATGCTTTTGGCTTGAAAAAAGATCAGGTTACAATAATGATTCATTGCGGAAGCAGAGGTTTTGGACATCAGGTTGCTTCAGATTACATAAAAGCAATGGAAAATGAATATGGTTTTAAAGATTTGCCAGACCGTGAATTAATCAATGCTCCTATCAAAAGCAAGCTTGGGCAAGATTATTACAATGCAATGGCTTGCGCTGTTAATTTTGCTTTTGTGAACAAGCAGATTATAACTCACTGGGTTAGAGAAGAAATGAAATATATGTTTCCGGATGTTAAAATTGATGTTGTTTATGATGTCTGCCATAACATTGCAAAGTTTGAAGAATTTGAAATCAATGGAAAAATGCAAAAGGTTTGTGTTCATAGAAAAGGCGCTACTCGAAGCTTTGGGCCTGGCAGAAAAGAAATTCCTCTTGCTTACAGAAAAGTTGGACAGCCTGTTTTTATTCCTGGCTCAATGGGAACTCCAAGCTATGTTCTTGTTGGGACAAAAAAGTCAGAAGAGTTGACTTGGGGGAGCTCAGTTCACGGAGCTGGGAGAAAAAAGAGCAGGAACAAGGCTATGAAGGAGATGAGTGGGGAAGAGGTTAAGGAAATGATGAAAAAGAAAGGCATTGAGTTAAGAGCCTCAGGAGGATACAAATTAATAAGCCAGGAAGCTCCTTATGCTTACAAGGATATTGAGGATGTTGTTGATGTAGTTCATGATTTAGATATTAGTAAGAGAGTCGCAAGATTAAAACCAATGGTTGTTTGCATTGGGTGACCATAAGAAACTTTATAAAACTCAAATCAAACAAGCAGCTGTTTGCTTGCAAGGGTTTTAGATATTTCCTCAATTACTTTAGGATTTTTTACTTCATTGATTATTTCATTATAGGTTTTTCCTGCAACAAATCTTCTTAAAACATTAAATTCATCTTCAGTTACACGAGAATTTATTCTTGAAGAAACATAAACTGCTTTTAATCCATTAGGCTCATCTCTATAACGTATGTTTCCTTTTACTGGCTTAAGATTTTCTAATTTTATTCTTCTTTTTGGCAATTCTGGAATTTTTGTTTTTAATGGATGTTTAAAATAAGGTTCCACCCCATTTAATTTTCCAGTAAAGGCCTCTGCTGACACTCTGCATCCTCCTCTACATTTTTCCACATATGCACATGGATTACAATCTTCTGGAATTAAGTCTGTATTTCTCCATATCTCCATTTCTTTTAGGATATCTTCTAAAGAATTTTCCACAATGTTTCCATAAATCAAATTACTATGCGAGCACGGCCTAACATCTCCATTTGGAGAAAAAGTAAGAGTTCCTGTTCCTGCGACACAGCTTCTTTTATCAAAGAACATCCTGTATTTTTCTCTTTCACTTTCCTCAAACATGCAGGGTAAAGGAGGATGTAAAGAGTCTATTTTTAAACCAAAATCTGACTTCAATTCAAGCAGTGTGCTTAACGTGCGAATATATTCTCTATCTGAAAGCTCTAAGTCGCTTAAATCTTTATTAGGTGAAATAACCATAGGAGTTGCACAAAAAGAATTTATCCCTAAATTTTGTGTTAATTTGCCTACATCATACAAATCAGATAAATTGTTCTTGTTTACAACCATGTTCAAAGCAACAGGAATCTTTTGGTTTAAGAGATATTTTACAGAATCAATTAATTTACTAAAAGATCCGCTCACACCTGTCAAAGAATCATGCTTTTTTGAATCAGAACCTAAAATTGATCCTAATACAGAATCCAAACCATTTTCCTTAAATATAATTGCATCTTCTTTATCTAACAAGTACAAATTAGAATTTAGTTTAACATCCATATTTTTTTCCTTGAATTTAGCCAAAGAATAATTTAACAAATCCTTATATACAAGAGGTTCTCCTCCTGTCAAGGTTATATCAAAAAATTCTTGCTCAGCAATAAAGTCTATTATACCTTTTTTGGTTTTCTCAGTTCTTGAATTATGATTAAAATAGTTATAACAGTGTCTACATTTGTGTGTGCATGCTTCTGTTATTTCAAATTGTACTGAAAGAGGTTTGTTTATCATTTTTATTTAAATAGTTTACACACCTCTTTAAAAGAACATCAAAATCTTTTTGTTTTTTCCAATTATCTTCAATAAATAGCCTTAATTTTTCATGCTTTGAGTAGCCTTTATCTTTGACAAACCAAAAATGCCTGAATTCAAGATTTAAAAGAACTGTCAAAGCTTCTTTTAAATCATTTGTCTTTTCTTTTCCTACTTGCTTTTCAATGTCATCCCAATAATATTCGTGAAAAAATAAGTGCATTAACTCATGGGCTGTTGTTTTTAGGATTCCAGGAATAGAATCAAAAAATCTGAACATAAACCAGGATTCTTTGAAACTGTAGGGGCATCTTCCAACTGTAGTCAAATAACCAGTAATCTTTTTATTTGGAAATTTTTTGTTTGTTATTTGTTCTAATTTATTAAAAAAATCATTTTGTATTTTCTTCCATGAATTATTTGCAGATTGAACTATTACAGGTATAAGTGGAGACGAATGAATAATTTTCAATTCTTTAGAAATCTTTTCTTTAATCTCTTCAAAATTATTTCCCTTACATAATTTAATAATTTTTAAGGGAATTCCTTTTGAAACATCTTGTAAAACAGTTTTATAATTGCAAGTGTCCCAAATATTAAATAAGTCTTTTTCTTTATCAAATTTAAAGCAAACTTCTGCCATAAAATTAAATGCTATTCAAATATATAAATATTTATAAATTCTAAACACCATAATAAACCATGGTTAAAACATTAGAACCACTAACTGAAGAATTGCCAACAGAATTAAGAAAAGGAAAAGCAAATGTAAGTGACAAAAAGCAAATAAATTCAGAATTTGATTGTTATTCTACAGGAGATTGCTATTCTACTGGTGGCTGCTATAGTGGACCAGATTGCTTTAGCTGTGATGCAGGATCTAGCTGTTATTCGTGCGTAAGCTGTTACAGCTCTGATTAAACTTCTTAAAAATGAAACAAATAGAAAACATATTAGTTAATATGTTTCACAAAAAACCTGCTTTTTTGTATACTATCCCTGGATTTCATAGAAATTTCCAAAGTGTTTACAAGTTGGGCAGACAACAAATATTAGTCAAAGAATACAATTCTAAAAAAGATTTAAAGAGAGAGGTATTTTTTTATGAAATGTTTGGTAAAAACAAATTAATAATAACCCCGCTTTTTTATGGGCATGAAAAGAATGTTGGGTGCTTTGAATTTATAGAAAGTGATTCAAAAGGAGACTTATTTGTGGGAATTGAAGATTGGGCAAGAGTTCATTCTTGCTTTTTAAAAAGCAATGAATTAAATAATCCAATTATGGCAAATCACAAATCAAAAAATCTCCCAGAGTATGTTTTAAATCATGAAAAAGAATTTCCTAAAATATCAAAACAAATTGCAGAGGTTTTGCAATCTGAAAGCTATCAAAATTTTAAAACACTCATTCACGGAGATTTAGAAAAAAGAAACATTCTTATCAAAAACAATAAAAACTGCTATATTGATTTTGAATTCACAGGCAGAGGGCATCCTCTTAGAGATTTGTCTCTTTTACTTCTCAATCACCCACAGGATAAAGAAAAAATAATTTCAATGTATAGAAAAAAAATTAGTTTTGACTATGAAAATATTGAAAAAGACACTAAAAAAGAACTCTTTATCAAAGCAGTTCAATTAATTGCAGAAATGAAAAACATTAATCTTCCATCTAAAAGAAAGAAAAATATTCACACGAGATTTCTAAAAGTCATGGATTCTTATTTATAAAAATAAAATAAAGCATAGCATCATTTCATAAGAAACTTTATAAAACTCAAAATCTATTTTATTTCATGATTAAATTTAGAAAAGAGGCATTAATTTTCTCTGTATTATTCTTAATTATAGCTTTAGTTGGAAGTGTGTCTTTTGTTAGTGCTGAAGCAACTTATAGTTGTACTGGAACAAGTAGTCGTTGTGGAAATATTAACATAGAAACTCAATGTAATTCTCAAAATGGATGTAGATGGGATGAGCCTACTATTGGCTTTGATGAGTGTATAAGCAGTATATGCGAAGATAAGATTAATGAAGATGATTGTGAAAATTCTGGATGTAAGTGGAAAACCAGCTGGGGCGGGAGTGAATGTGAAGGTTATGTTTCTTCTATTTTACGGTGATGGTCACCTGGGCGGAGTCTTCGTTTCCATTGCCGTCACTGACTGTGTAGGTGAAGCTGTCTGTGCCGCTCCAGCCC
>WJLC01000002.1 GCA_014728745.1 Candidatus Pacearchaeota archaeon | reverse complement strand
CAGGAAACATCTAAAGAAAAAGAGCAAGAGCAGAATAACTCAGAGCCAAAAGAAACAAAAGAGCAAGAGGAAAAAGAACAGGAAAAAGAATCTGAGAATGAGAAAGAAAAAGAAAAAAAGAAAGAAGAGGAAAAATCACAGAAAAAATCCAAAAAGAAGAAAAAGAAAAAAAGGACAAGAAAGAAAAGATCTAAGAAAAAAGAAAAATTCTTCAATAAGGTAAAATCCTTTTTAGAAACAAAATCAATAGAAATAACTGGAATAGAAGGCTTTGGGAAAAAATATCTTGTGTTAAAAGTAAGCAAAGAAGAAAGAGAGTATGCGCTGGTTGCATTTGATCAAAAAAGAATAAGAGAAAATGATATAATAAAGGCTCATAAAAAGGCAAAAGAATTAAACCTGCCTTATTTTGTTCTGAGCAGAGGAACCCCATTAAAAAAAGTTGATAAGTTTGTAAAAGCAGTTAAAAAGCTTGCAGGCATTAAAAAAATTGAATAAGTATCTAAAACAATAAAAATTTCCCAAATATCTTAATTAAACTGAATTAAAAAAATTTAAAAACCTTCTAAAAGACAATCTAGTATGGGAAAAGTAAAAACAAAACTAATCAAGAGAACTGCAAACACTCTTATGGATGAAGGTATTGAATTCAGTGAAGACTTTGAAAAAAATAAAGAAATCATTGGAAAGCAAATGCCTAGTAAGAAAATAAGAAATCAAGTAGCAGGATATATTTCAAGAGTTAAAAAGAATAAGAGAAAAAAGCAAGAAAAGATTGAAAAATCTCTTAAAGCAATTCAAGAATAAAAAGAAATTAAAAACATAAAGGTATTATTTCTTCTTAGATTTTTTATTTTTAGAAGAGTTTTTTGACAACAATTTCTTTATATCTTTTAAATTAGAATTAATCTCTTCTATATTTTTCATACGCTTTCTATTAATCATTGTATTTATTATACTAAATATAACATACAGCAAAATAACTACTCCCAATGCCTGCAAAATACTTACAAGATTAGAAATCCTATTAATCATTACATCTGGGACCTCATAAAAGATTGTATTATTAATCATGTTAATATAAAAAAACCTAAAGCTTTTAAATGTTTTATTTGTTAGTAACTCTGTCTCTGTAGCTCAGGGTTAGAGCGCGGCTCTCATGAAATTAGAGTTCCTTGAACTTTTATTTGTTCAAAAATCTTTGATTTGAGACAGGCCGAGGTCGGGGGTTAAAATCCCCTCAGAGACATTTTATTATTTCTTGTCGTGCAAACTTAGAATTTTTCCATCATCTTTCTTTCTAGGAATTATATGAAAGTGAACATGATGAACTGCCTGTCCTGCACTTGGAAAATTATTGCTCACAATATTAAATCCATCTATGCTTTCATCTTCCTTCATTAATTTCATTGTAGTGTTTTTAATGCAATCTAAAAGCTCTTGCCCAAGACTGCTAGGTAAATCTAATGCAGTCTTAAAATGATTTTTAGGAATAATTAAACTATGTCCTTTTGCAACAGGATTAGCATCAGGAAAAGAAAAGAAATTCTCATTTTCATAGATTTTATCAACATTAATCTCTCCCTTACTGATCTTACAAAAAATGCATTCTCCCTCATCCTTGTCTTTATTTTTTATCTCTTTATTGTTGTCTTTCATTTTGAATCTGAATTCTCCTTGTCATTATATTCTCCATCATATGCTTCTGTTTCTTTTACTTTTCTAAAAATTACTTGAGAAACCCTTGCATTTTCTTTTAAATCCATCCCATTATCATTCTCTACTTTTAAAATAAATTCTAAAAAACCAGAAAAACCCGAATCAATTAAACCATGCTTTGTGAAACTTCCAACTCTTAATAATGAACTCCTGCAAAACAATATTCCAAGTAAATCATTAGGAAGATTTACCTTTTCATTTGTTCTTACTTTGTATACTCCTTTTTTCAATTTCCACCATCCATATTCATCATCTTCCTTTTCTTTCTCTGCCTTGATTTCCTCGCATTCTGGCAAGACTCTTTCTGAATTAGAAAAATCTATTTTCCCTTTGCTCTTAAAGGCAAAAATCTTATCCACAGTTAAATCAAACCCATTAGGTTGCAATTGTGTTTTTAAATCGCAGAAATTTTCGACTAAATTATTCCTCTCAATTTCTTTTTGAATCTCTTTTTTAGTTAACATTTTGATATTATCTGAATTTCACAAAATAAAAAGCAAAACCTGGCTTTTAAATTTTAAGTTTTGTTTTTACTTTTAAATTGGTTTTCCTACTTCCTTAAAATCAATCTCTTTTTCAAGAAGTTTTCTTATAACATTCTTAACATCAGATATCTTTACTCTAACTTGTTTAGTAGTGTCCCTGTCTCTTATTGTAACATCCTTATTTTTCACAGAATCTCCGTCAATAGTTATGCAATAAGGTGTCCCAACCTCATCATTTCTTGCATATCTTCTTCCTATACTTCCTGATTTATCATAAATAACATTCCAGTGTTTTTTAAGCTCAATAAAAACATCTTTTGCAAGCTTTTCAAACTCTGGCTTTTTAACCAGAGGGAATATTGCAGCCTTCACCGGTGCAAGTTTAGGGTCAAGTCTTAAAACAACATTGTCTCTTTCTTCATCCTTGCAATAACTATCAAACAAAAACACAAGCATTGCTCTTTCAACTCCTTGGCTTGGCTCTGCAACCACATGAGGAAGAATCTTTTTCCCTTTGTCTGTTGTCAAAGCCATCTTAGTTTTAGAATGCTTTTGATGCTGCTTTAAATCATAATCAGTCCTATTAGCCATTCCTTGCAATTCCTTCCATCCAAAAGGAAATTCATATTCTAAATCCCAAGTATCCAAAGCATAATGGCTTTTTTCATCAGAAACATGCTGTCTAATCCTAAACTTCTCAGGCCTTGCTCCTAATCGAATAAACCATAAAAATTCCTGCTCAAGCCAGTAAGCATGCCATTTAGTTTTAATAATTCCTTTTTCCAGAGCATCTTTGAAAGACATTTTTTGCATTCCCTTTTCTTGTTTTTCTTGGTCTTTTTCTTTAGATTTTTCCTTTTCTTTCTCTTTCCCTTTTTCTTTCTCGTTCTCATTACTGCCTTTTTCTTTAGTTTTTTGCTCTTTTGACTGCATCTCTGCAGAGTAAACATTAATCTCAGTGTCTCCAATATTATATGGGCAAGGCTCTTCAGGATCAATAAAATATTCTATCTCCATTTGCTCAAACTCTCTTAATCTAAAAAGAAAATCTCTTGGAGCAATCTCATTTCTAAAGCTCTTTCCTATTTGAGCAATTCCAAAAGGAAGTTTCATTCTTGCATTGTCCTGAACAAATCTAAAATTTGTAAAAATAAGCTGTGCAGTCTCAGGCCTTAGATAAGCCAGAGTATCTAGACCAACAGTTGTCTTAAACATCTGTTCAATATCCTTCAGATTATCCCAATCAAAATCTCCCCTGCAATTAGGGCATTTTACTTTTCTAATCTCGTGCTTGTCAACCTTGTCAGCTTTTTTGCATTTTTTGCAAACAACTAAAACATCACTGAAACTATCAACATGGCCTGAAGCTTTCCAAACTTTTGGATGAGTTATAATGCTTCCATCAATTCCAACTATGTCTTCTCTTTCACGAACATGAAACTGCCACCATTCACTCTTAATATTGTTTTTCAGTTCAACTCCGAGATGTCCAAAATCCCAAAATCCTGCAAGCCCTCCATAAATATCTCCTGATTGATAAACAAATCCTTTTTTCTTGCAAAAAGTTGCCATATCTTCAACAGAAAGCTTTGCTAACTTGAGAGAGTCTTTTTTACTTTCTCCTTTTTTATTTTTTGAATCCAAAAGTGTCTTGTTGTTTTCAGTGTTTTTCATAATTTGTTTTGCCTTTCTCTCAGCCTCGCTTCTTGTCTTTCCAAGATAAGCCAAACACTTTGAATGAACCTTTCCATTTTCACGAACACTCTGCCTCAAATAATAGTAATCTTTGCCATGAATTTTTTTCTTAACAATAAAAGCCATTTGATGTTGGATTAGGTTTAGTCACTACTTTTTATAAATCTTTATATGAAAAAATGAGTAGTATCAAAAATAGATTAAAAAAAACAAAAATTCAGGAATAAACAGCAAAAACTATATAAATGATAATACACACATAATAAGTATATTCAAAACAATTTTTTTCTATTCCCTATAATAACTATTACATATATAATAGGTAGCTTTATAAATAATAATACATACATATTAGGTAATGGGAAGGAATCGAACAGCTAAAGCTAGGCTTAGCCACCTGCATAATAAAAAAGCTCATTCTGAGAAGAGAAAAAAAGAATTAATTT
>WJLC01000046.1 GCA_014728745.1 Candidatus Pacearchaeota archaeon | reverse complement strand
GTTCTTGTTTGATTATTAAAAACTTAAATGCAGTGGGCCAGGAACACACTAGTGAGAAATTAGATGGTTATGAGATATCAACAGAAAAACCTCTCTCTATAGATGTTGCTAAGGATGGAGAAGATGAGAGCATTTTCATTGAGGTGAAGAAAGGATGAGCTTTGAAGGACTTATGAAAAGAGTATTATGGATTGCAGTTTTTGCAATTGCTCTTTTAGGAATATACAGTATATTTAAAAAATTAGGAATAGATGTTATTTAGTATATGAAATCAAAAAGAAAAAGAGGCATTAAAAGTGGCAAATAAAAATAGAATTTTTAAGAAAAGAGATAAGAGAGCAGCTCTGACCACTCAGCAGATTGTGATTTTAACTATTTTAATTTTGAGCTTTATAGCTGTTATAACTTTGTATGCAAGAGCTAATCTTGGAGGAATTACAGAGGAGCAAATTTGTCATAATTCTGTTGTTTTAAGAGGAAAATCTGTAGTTTTAGGAGAGACAGTTCCTCTGGACTGCAAAACACAGCACATATGTTTCTCAGCTACAAAGGAGTGCAATGTGAAAAGTATGCCTAACCCTAGTGAGGTAATTACAATTGAATCAAAAGACCTTAAAAAAGCAACAAATGAGCTAAATGAGGAAATTGCAGGACTCATGGCTGATTGCTGGTGGATGTATGGAGAAGGAAAAATAGATTATTTGGGAGCAAAAGTAAGATCCAAAACATATTGTTCTAACTGTTATGTTGTTGCGTTTGATAAAAGTTTATATGAGGGAAATGGGGCCGCATTTGAACCTCAAGGATATTTTATGGAAAGTGTATTGTACGATTATCTGGTAGAAAACAATCTCCCTGGAAGTGAAAATTCTTATTTGGGTTATTTGATGGGGAGAAATATTCCTCCAAGAAAGGCAAGTTTCAAGGGGGAGATGAAATTTAATGATTTTTCTTTTGATAAAAGTTATTACATCACAATGGCAATAACAACTAAAAATTACCCTTGGATTAAAGCAGGCATTACTGCTATAACTGGGGCAGCAGTAATTGTTGCAGTTGCAGCTACAGGAGGAACGGCAGCAATAGCTTTAGCCGGAGTGACTTTAGTTAGTTCTGCAGGTATTGCGGCAAATATTCCTGGGGGACAGCCTAAACCATTTATGGGGATTACAATTACTGGAGAATCAGAAAACAAATATCTTCTTCCTACTCTCATAGAGGTGGGCTCTTTGGAATATAACAATCTTTCTTGCGCAGATGTTGTAACTCTTTCTTAATTTTTTATATTGTTTTTGCAGGTGGACCATTTCTAAACATTTATTAATTATGATTCTTTTTTCTAAATATGATCATGAAAAAGAGGAAAAAAGCAGGATTTTTAACAGAGAATGTTATTTTTCTTGTTTTGAATTTGATTGTTATTACTATTCTTCTTTTATTTATTTACAGCAGAACAGGTGGAATTATACTTTATGAAGAGACTTATGCCAAGAATATAGCCTTGCTAATTGATTCTGCTAAGCCTGGCACAGAGTTTTATCTGAATATGGAAAACGCCTTAGAGGAAGCAGAGGACAATGCATGGGATGTTAAGAAAACCGTTAAGATTAATAATAAAAGAAATATGGTGACTGTTCAACTTTCTGAAGATAGTGGCTACTCTTATTCTTTTTTTAATGATTTGAAGGTTGTTTCTCGTTTTGATAATAGAAAAGAGCCTTTGGGAGGACAAAAAGGATTTATTTTTGCTATTACTAATGAAGTAAATGAAGAGGGTTTAAGTTAAATGGAAAAGCCATTGACTTTTTATTGGTTTGTAATTATTTTTGGTGTTGCTTTGATTTTAAGCATGACTGTAATAAAATTTCATGATCATCCTTATGATATTAGGGATGTAGAAGGATTGCTGTTAAAGAATAAAATTGCAGATTGCATTGCACCTAGTGGAAGATTAAATTCAAAAGTTTTGAATAAAACTAAAACAGGGTTTAACCAGACTTTTTTTGATAATTTTTTGAAAGAGTGCAATTTGAATTTGAGTGCTGATGATAGAGAGAGTTATAATTGGGATGAAGAAATACAGTATTATTTTGAAGTTGTTTTTAGAGATATGAATGAAAAAGAAATTTATAAATTTGAAAAAGGCAATGCAGGAATAAAAGGCCTTTGTTTGGACAATGAAAAAAAATTTGCACTTTTGCCTGGCTGTTTTAAGTCCTTTTTTTATACTATAAGCAAAGATAAGGAAAATAGATATTTTATTGATATCTTAACAAGTGTGAGGAAAACAGAAAAAAATGCAAAACTTAAATAGGATTTTTAGATTAAGAGATGTGAAAAAAGCACAAGTAGCAAGCACTGCAACATGGATAATTGCCACGCTAATTATTCTTTTGTTTTTAGGGATTTATTATTTTTCATTTACAACAATATTATTAGAAGAAGGATTGAAAGGCTCAATAGATGATGAAGAGGCATCAATAGGTGGAAAAGGCACGAGTATTTTAATAACTAAAACAGCTATTGCTTATTTGCTTACTCCAGAAGAAGATAGAGAAGTGGTAGAAAAGTGGTTAGAGAAAAAAGAAATAGATTTAGATGATTATATTAATGAATAAAAAACAAAAAATAGAAAAATAAAAATGAAAAAGATTTTAAATAACAAGAGGGCAGATATTACAATAACAGTGCTAGTAGTAGGAGTAATACTTCTTTGCTTTGCAGCGATTCTAAGTTTTTACATTTCAGGAGAGTTTAATAGAGATGCCACAAAGGGATTAGAAGAAATGCAAAAAATGAATTCTATTGTTGACAATGCACATTCTTCAGTTAATTGGAAGAACTTTGAGGTTAACCCTCAGCAAGAGCAATTTTACAAGAAATATGAATTTGAGAAAGAAGATGGGGCAAAAAAAACAAAAAGCTGTTTTTACTTTGAAAAAGGCACAGGGGAAAAATTTTGGGTTAGATATTGCGGGGTTCCTAAGCAACCTTAATTTTTAGTTTTAACTTAAAAAAAATGATTATAATAAAAAGCTTTTTAAACAATATAATCTATAATTGAATATGTTTAAGGACAAAAGAGGTCAGGGATTAAGTACTAATGCAATTATTCTTATTGTATTAGGTGTTGCAATTTTAGTAATGCTTATTTTAGGATTTACAATTGGATGGCAAAAGCTTCTCCCTTTTATAGGTGGAGATAATCTTCAGGAAATTACTACTCAATGTGATATTGCATGCAAGACAAATCAGAAATATGCTTTTTGCACTCAAAATAGAACTTTCCAAGCACCTGATAAAGATGATCCAATTGAAGGAATAACTTGTGAGGATTTAACAAATGCTACTTTTGAGGATTATGGCATGGCAAAATGTCCTGGATTGTGTGCTTAATTTATTTTTAATGCTTTTTCATTAGTTTTTTAAGCAGCACTTATTTCTTTTAATTATACTAAATAAATTTAATTTTAATTTATTAATATTTAAAATGGCAAGAGGAAACGCAGAAAGAAGAAGCAAGAAGAAAGACAAGTACAGGGAGAAGAAAAGACATCCTTACAGAGCCGGAGGTGGAAAAAGGTCTATGAATCTTAAGATGAGGAGAAAAGAGAAGCTAAAAGAAGAGAAGAATAAAGAAAAGAAAAAAGCAAAGAAAAAGTAATTAAACTGTTTTTCTTTGATTGATTTTATGATTAAGAGGTTGAGAGATATTGAATAATGATAGAAATTGTATTTTTACTTTCACTGGCATTTATCTGGTTGCTTTTTGCATCTTTTCAAGACATTAAGGATAATGAAGTTGCTAATTGGATAAGCTTGTCGTTGATTGTTTTTGCTTTAGGATTTAGATTTTTTTATGGTTTATTTTCTAGTGCAGGATTTGGTTTGTTTTATCAGGGTTTAGTTGGTGTTGGAATCTTTTTTATTTTAGGAAATTTATTTTACTACTCTAAGCTGTTTGCAGGAGGAGATGCTAAGCTCTTGATTGCACTTGGAGCAATAATCCCTTTGTCTGAAAGCTTTGTACAGAATATTTTTTACATGCTTTACTTTTTGCTTTTATTCTTTTTTGCAGGAGCATTTTATGGAATTATCACTAGTCTTTTTTTATTATCTAGGAATCTCAAAGGATTTAAGAAAGAATTCAAAAAAAGGTTTAAAGTTATGAAGAATGTAATTTATCTAAATGTTTTTTTTGCATTGTTTTTGATTGTTTTAGGATTAAGCGAGATTTCATTTTTGTTTTTAGGAGTGCTTATATTAGCAATGCCTTTTCTTTACTTATATGCTAAATCAGTTGATGAGGCTTGCTGCATTAAATCTGTTCCAGTGAGTAAATTAGAGTATGGCGACTGGCTTTATGAGGATGTTAAGATTCCAGTAAAGAGAAAATCAAAAAATAAAAAGAGTAAATTTGTAAGAGCTACTTGGGAAGGTTTGAGTGAAGAAGACATTAAACTTTTGAATAAAAAATTCAAGAAAAATAAGAAAATAAAGATAAGACAAGGAATTGCTTTTGTCCCTGCAATGCTTATTGGCTTTGCATTGTTTGTTATATTCTTTTTTCTTACGGTATTCTTTTAGGCAGCCATAATTTTGGCTTAGATTTCTTTGATTGTGTTTTTCCAGTTTTTTTGGATTTTTTCTTTTTTTTGCTTTTGCTGGATTTTTTCTTTTTTGATTTTTTTCTACTTCTTTTTTTCAATTTTTTCTCAAGCTTTTTCAACACTTTTTCATCTTCTTTATATCTTCCTGAGCTTATTTTCTCTCCTTTGTAAACAGGAAAGACATTGACTATTTCATGCCCAAACATATTTGTGAAAGCGATTTCAACATCTTGGGGCTTTGGTTTTTTTAGTTTTGATTTTAATTTTCTAGAGATTTTTTTTGCAAGGGAAAAAGCTTGTTGAGGAAGCTTATCTTTGCTTGAGATGTGTTCTTTAGGAATAATAAGGGTGTGGCCTTTTGAAATCGGATTTATTTCTAAAACAGCTATGCAAGATTTGTTTTCGTCAATTTGATATGAAGGCATCTCCTTGTTAACAATTGAACAAAAGATACATTGGCTTGGAGCAGAGCCAGTTGTAGCCTGAACAGCTTTTTCTACTTGTGGTTTTGTCTTTGCTTTTGCTTGTGTTTTTCCAGCTTTTTCTTTTTTGCTAGGCTGTTTTTTTAACTGTTTTAATTGCTTAGCGCCTTGCTTAGAAACCATTTTATTTTTTTTCAAGAATTCTATTAACTGTCCTGGAGACATTCCTTGTATTTGTGAAACTGCAAAGGCTTTTTTATCTTCAGGAAAAGTAGCTTTAATTTGCTGAATTATCTGCTTTTTTATTGCCTCTGCTTGTTGTTCTGATAGCATTTTATCTTTTTCCTTGCTATTATCCAAATGCTCTCTCTCGCACCTGAATAATGCTATGAATATTTTTATGAATTACAATTGCCATTATCCAAATGCTCGCCTCATATCTATAACCTGAACAGAATTAACATCCTTTATTTTTTTCAAAGACTCTTCAATGCTGTCAAGTTCTTTGCTTTCATCTAAGGAAAATTGAGCAACAATTGCTTTTAATCCAAAAGCCACAGGCTCTTCTTTAAAATTTGGCTTTTCTCCTTCTCCTGAAAGAATTTTTTCTTTTGCAGATTCTTTTATTTCTTCTAAATCTGCTTCTGGTGAAGAAGGCATTATTTTAATTTTAATAAGTGCTGTTCCCATGAAGTAATTTGTTTTAGATGCTTTATAAAGTTTTTTTATTCTCCATTTTCTTTTCCCCTTTTTCTTATTTCTATTCTTTTTTGAATAACAATGCTTAAAAACAACAAATGTTTTTTGCAATACAATGGCAAGCAATAATTCAAGTTATGACAAGCTTTTGGAGAGGATTTCAAGAGCTTCAGGATTAGAAAAATCTGAAATAGAAAGAAAAATAGAGGCTAAAAGAGCAAAACTTTCTGGATTAATTAGTAAAGAGGGTGCTGCCCAGGTTGTTAGTGCAGAGCTTGGAGTTAATTTTGACGATGAAAAACTGAAAATTGATGAACTTGTTCCTGGAATGAGAAAAGCCAACTTTGTTGGAAAAGTCATTAACCTTTTTCCTGTAAGAACCTTTGAAAAGCAAGGGAAGGAAAACAAGGTGGCAAACATGGTTGTTGCAGATGAGACTTCAAATGTGAAGGTGGTTTTATGGGATACGAATCATATTTCTTTGATTGAGGATGGAAAAATAGAAGAAGGCAAGGCAGTGGAGATTAATTCTGGAAGTGTTAGAGGAAATGAAGTTCATTTAGGAAGTTTTTCTGAGATTAAGGTGAGCAATAAGACTTTTGAAGATGATAAATTAAAGACTGAGAAGGTTGTTAAAGAAAAGCCAATCAGAGATTTTAATGTTAATGATAACGCAAGTGTAAGGGCATTTATTGTTCAGGCTTTTGATCCTAGATTCTTTAACGTATGCCCAGAATGCAGAAAAAAAGTAGAGCAAGAGTCAGATGGATTTAAATGCAAGGAACATGGAAAGGTTCCTGCAGAAAAAAGGGCTTTGATAAACATTGTAATTGATGATGGGACTGATAGTATAAGAGGTGTTATTTTCCACGACAATCTTGAATCTGTAGGAATAACTGAATTAGATGACCAAGAAAAACTAATAAATCAAAAAGAAGATTTGCTTGGAAAAGAAATGATTTTTTCTGGAAATATAAGAATGAACAAGTTTTTTAATAATCCTGAGTTTATTATAAACAATATTAAACCTGTTAATGTTGATGAACTGATTAAGCAACTTGAGAATAATTAGAAAATAGATTAAATAAAAGACAGGCATCAAGTCAACAAGTCAACAAGATAATCAGTTATTAATTTTAAATAAAAGAGAAAAAATGCTTATTAGAACTCACTTAGCCATAACATTGTGTCTTACTTTGTTTTTCATCCCTTTTGTGAGATATCCTATCTTGTTTTTGCTTGTGGCATTGCTTGCAACTTACATTCCAGATATTGATTCAAAAAAATCTAGAATTGGGAATCACTGGTATTTAAGACCTTTTCAATGGATTGCAAGACATAGGGGGTTTGTTCATAGTTTTAGTTTTTTGCTTCTGCTTTCTCTTATTTTTGTTTTTTTCATCCCTTTTTTAGCTCTGCCTTTTTTTCTTGGATATAGCTCACACTTGATTGCAGACAGCTTTACATTAAGAGGGATAAGACCATTTTTTCCTTTGAGGTGTGTTTCTAAGGGGAATATCACTACTGGGGGTGTGAATGAGTTCAATGTTTTCGTATTTTTTATTTTAGTAGATGTTATTTTGTTTGTAACTAATTTTTATTCTTTTTTTAACATGTGAAATTGTCTTAAAATTGAGGGGATGTTTTTTATTTAATGCATTGAATATATGTGTAGAAACTGAATAATCTTTATAAACAGCGCAAAGTTGGATTTAATATGGCAGACAAGAAAGAAACTGAAGAGATTAAAAAGGCTGTTTCTGGTGAAAAAGACGATAAAAAAGAAGAGAAACAAAAAGAACCTGAATTAACAGATTTACCAGGAATAGGTCCAGCAATAGCTTCTAAGCTTGAATCTGCAGGAATTTATGATTTAATGTCTTTAGCAGTCACATCTCCAGCAACACTTTCTGATGCAGCTGGAATGGGTGTTGGTGTTGCTAGAAAAGCGATTATTAAGGCAAGAGATTTGCTAGAACTGGGATTTCAGAATGGAATGGAGTTTGCAAATAAAAGATCTAATGTTAATCATATTACAACTGGAAGCAAAAATTTCAATGAACTTCTGGGCGGAAAAGGTATAGAATCAAGAGCAATAACTGAATGTTATGGCGCTTATGGTTCTGGAAAAACTCAGCTAGGATTAACCCTGGCTGTTAATTCTCAATTGCCAAAAGAAAAAGGGGGAGCAAATGGCAAAACTGTTTTTATAGACACTGAAGGGACTTTTAGACCTTCTAGAATAAAACAGATT
>WJLC01000045.1 GCA_014728745.1 Candidatus Pacearchaeota archaeon | reverse complement strand
TATTAAAAATACCCATGCCCAATGAAATCCACCTAATTGCAAGACTAATGCAATATTTGCTATTGGAATCCATGCAAGCCAAGCATATTTATGTTTAAGCTTTTTTGCAATTGTCATCCAAGCAAAAGCAAAATAGATATATCCTGCTAGCGAGATTAACAATGCTAGGGTAAAACCTAGTGTAGCAATAACTCCTCCTACAAATCCTCCTCCTATTCCTCCTGCAAGTGTCTGAGTCATTGTTTCATTTAAAGCACTTAAATTTTCTAAAGCCATTCAATTTTCAACCCCCTTTCACTTCAAATCTCTCATTTTAATCCTTTATTCTATGAGCCTGCACGGATTTGAACCGTGGACCCCTGCCTCTCTTAGACGAATCTAAAAGATAAACATTCCTAACGAAATGCAGTCTTATAAGAGCAGTGCTCTGACCAGGCTGAGCTACAGGCTCATTTATCACATTTATGAAGACTTTTTAAGATATATAAAACTTTTCTTAAGGAGATTAAGAGTATTAAAAATTCTAGAAAAATAATCTAAAAAAATCCTAGGGCTTCAAAAGCCCTAGGTTAAATTTAAATGCATACATTAGGGTTTATAATGGAGTATGATTATTGCAAGGGTACGGGAATAAAGCACAAGCTAGTAAAATCTCAGTGCAGGGGCTTTTAAAATAAAAAATTAAATTCTCCATATAATTGTATTAAAATCTTCAGCAAACTCTTTCAGTGTTTTCTCGTTTTTAAGGCTATTTTTTAATACTCTGCCAGCCTTGCTAGTAAAGCAGTGCGTACACAGGTTAACTTTTCTTTCTCCGCACACAATACAGGATGTATCTGATGGAGATTCCTCTGCATCTTTGATAACTTTGGCTAAACCTATTAAAATATCTCTTGCTTCATTTCCACTTAGCTTTTTGTCTCTAAGCCAGTAGCTTACATGCTTGACAAAGCAAGAAGGGCAAATAGGGTTAGTCATTATTTGCAGACAACTTGTACAAAGAGATGTTACCTTCACCATTGCATTGAAATAAAGCCTTAATTTTATTTAAATAAATGTAGTCTTTTTTTAGACACAAGAGCATTGTAATTGGGAAATACTAAAAGTAAAAAGAATATAATTAAGATACAATTAAAAGTGTAGAACAAAAATTCAAGAAGGCTAATTTTGTTCTGTTGGCTTAGCTTTTTCCCATAGAATGTCAAAATATTTTTGATAGGCATCTGCAATAGATTGATTTTCAATCACCATAACAGATATAGGTGTTTCCCAAAATATCAGGACAACCTTATTTCCACAGATATTTGTTGTTATATTTGTGTTGTAAAGCTCTGGCAAGTATCCTGCTTCAGTATACTTCATTTTATTAAGCTGCTTAATTCTTTTTTGAGCATTTTTATTGTAAATATGTTTCATTGGTATTTTCTTTTTTATTCTTCTTTTATGATAGTCCATTATGAATCCTCCGAGTTCTTCAAGAGCACATTTTGGTATGCCATAAACATAAATTGGCTTTTCTTGCTCTAAAAAACCATCTAAAATACTTCTAACAGCTTTTATTCCCTCAATCATTATTACTTTTCTTTTCTTGCTTTTAGGCATAGAATGCATTTTTTCTATTTGAGGAATGATTTTCTTAAGAGCATATTCTTTTTGCTTTAAATAATTCATAAGATTCTTTGGCTTTAT
The DNA here is from genome assembly GCA_014728745.1 of Candidatus Pacearchaeota archaeon. Taxonomy (GTDB): domain Archaea; phylum Nanobdellota; class Nanobdellia; order Pacearchaeales; family GW2011-AR1; genus WJLC01. The sequence continues at coordinate 8,325 of WJLC01000045.1, read as the reverse complement.
TGGATAAAAGGTTTTCACATTATTTTCAATACTTTCCATTACTATTCCTTTTTCAATTAGCTTGTCAATTATATCATAAACATTTGACCTGTGTATTTTGGTTCTGTGAGAAATATCATGCGCAGTTGAGGAACCTGTCTTAATTAAATCAATATAAACACTTATTTCATTCTTATGCAATCCTATTGATTCCAGTGTTTTCAATACTTTTTCTTCCATTTTCTAATTGTTATGTTTTTATTTTTTAAGCCTTGAATTTGCTTAATTACTTACTTGATTGATTTTTTTACTTAATCCTTATTTTAGTTCTCAACTCTTTTTAGGAAATTTCCTGCTAATTTTCTTTGCAAATCAAAGTTTTTAGATTTTTGCTTTTCTAATTCTTCTTTTTCCCAAGCATCAAGATTCTTAACTTTTTGAGAATGTATATTTAAGGAAGGATATTCAATATTCACAGGAACACTAGTGAAATAATAATTGTTGTTTGCAGTATCATAAGCTCCCCAGCATGATCTTGGTCTTTTCCTCATATGAGTTATATCTGAGAGCATTTCTATAGATCCTAGTGGAGCATCACTGTATGTCCCTATTTTATCTGCACCTTTCATAACTCGTTTTCCCATGCCTCTAAGCCATTGTGTAAATCTTTCTCTAAATTCCTTGTAATTCCCATATTCTGATAAGGGGGCTCCTTTTACAGAAGCTGTGGAAAACAAGGGTATTGGTTTTTTATGACTGCCGATTACATCTATGTCAATATCATATGGATCAATACTTTCTTCTTTTTTTTCTAAATACGGTCCTTTTACAAGACCTTTTGAGGCAAGTTTTTTTGTTCTTACACTATCTGTAACACTTTCGCCAACCATTTTATTAGGATTTAAACCCATTTCTAATCCTATTCTCATTAAAATCTCAAAAGGGTTTGATGCACACATAACAAGATTGTCATAGCCTGTTTCTATAATTTCCTTAAAGATAGAGTATACTTTAGGTGCTGTTTTCTCAAATTCCTCTATTCTTGTTGGAATCTTGCCATTAGAATACCTTACACCAGTAGCAATAAACAAAACATCTGGGTTTGTTTCTAACAATGATCTGGCACTTGGGTGAAGTTCCTTTATTTTATCTGAATTAATTACTTCTTTGTGTTCATGGTATGTTTGCCTATCATTTTCATTAAAATACTGGCTGTATATATCAACAGATTTCACCCCTATTTGCGGTTGTTCTACAGCTTTTTTCACTGTTTCTAATACTAATCTTCCTAATCCAACAACACCAAGACTTATAGGGTTTATTAATAATTCTTTTTCAATTAATCTTGTAATAACATCACTTGAATCTTTATTTCTAAATGGTTTAACTATAACATCTTGAAACAATCCTCCTCTAATCCATTCTTGTATTTTGTTAAAGGTGTCTCTTTCACTTCTGAACGATAATTCTTTATCTTCTTCAGGCCAATTTTCCCTGCCACCTAGCAAGACCATAGGAGCATTTACTCCTGAGTCTCTCAACTTTTTAGCTACAACATCTCCTGTTCGGTTACTTGGAAGATGATAATCTATAAAATAAATATCTCCTTGTGTTAATTTATCATGTATTTTTCTAGAATAATTATGGTATAATTCACAATCAAAAGCAATATTTGTGTCATTTTTGATTTTCTTCTCTAAATTGTCTTTTAGTTTGTTTCTAATTTTTTCACTGTTATCTATTATTATTGCTTTTGGTTTTTTCATTTTCTTTGTTAAGGTGTATTATGTTGGGTATCATAAAATGTATAATCCCTTTAGTTGAAAATTTGGGGTGTTTTGGGTATTTTGAGGTGTTTTACTTCTTAAAAATGGTTACAATTCTTGCATATTTTAAAGAGAATGTTACATTTAAATACATTACTATTTACAATAATTTATGCTCATTGGATTAGTGGGAAAACCTTCTGTTGGCAAAAGCACTTTTTTTAAAGCAGCTACTTTGGCTGAAGTAGATATAGCTAGTTATCCTTTTACAACAATCAAAGCTAATCATGGTGTTGGATATGTTAAGGTTGAATGTATTGATAAGGAATTTAAGGTTCAATGCCAGCCAAAACATGGATTTTGCATAAACCATCAAAGATTTGTGCCTGTTGATATAATGGATGTTGCTGGCCTGGTTCCTGGAGCAAGTGAGGGCAAAGGTCTTGGAAACCAATTTTTAGATGATTTAAGAGAAGCAGATGTATTTATACACATTGTGGATAGTACTGGAACAACTAATGCAGAGGGAAAGCCCTTAGATGAAGGAGAGACTTATGACCCTTGCAATGATATAAGATTTTTAGAAGAGGAGTTAAATAAGTGGTATTTTAACATACTTGTGAAAGCTTGGAAAAGCTTTGCTAAAAAGGCTGAAGCAGAGGATGTTAATATTGCTGAGGCAGTTGCTAAGCAGTTTTCAGGATTAAAAGTGAATGAAGATCAAATAAAGAATGTTATTAGGAGAGTTGATTTGCCTGAAAGACCTAGTCAATGGAGCCAAGAGCAATTAATGGAATTTGCATCTGAGTTAAGAAGTGAGAGCAAGCCAATGATTATTGCTGCAAATAAGTGTGACCATCCTAATGCTAAGGAGAATATAAAGAGAATGCAAGACACTTTTCCAGAATTAATGATTTATCCTTGCAGTGCTAATTCTGAGCTTGCTTTGAGGAATGCTGCTAAAAATGACCTTATTGAATATGTTCCAGGAGAAGATAATTTTAAAATATTAAAGGAAGATGAATTAAGTGATAAGCAAAAAAAGGCTTTGGAGAAAATAAAAAAAGAGGTTTTAGATGTTTACAATGGCACAGGTGTTCAAGAAATCCTTAATTTAGCTGTATTTGACTTATTAAAGTACATTGCAGTCTTTCCTGCAGGAGCGAAAAAGCTTGCAGACAGTGAAGGCAATATACTTCCAGACTGCTTTTTACTGCCTCCTGGATCTACTGCTCTGGATTTTGCATACTTTTTGCATTCTGATTTCGGAGATAATTTTATCAAGGCAATTGATGCAAGAACTAAGCAAGCAAAAGGCAAGGATTATAAATTAAAACATAGAGATGCTTTGGAAATAGCTACTAACTAAAAAATATTAGAAAATATCTATAATTTTTTAAGAATTAATCCTGAATATTATTGATTTGATTGTAGAACAACAAAAATTAATTAGAATTAAGTAGTATTATTTGATTATGACTGGAGGGTTTTCATCTGAATCATCTTCATCTTCTGAGTCCCATTCAGATTGGTTTCCATTGTAATCATCATTTGCATCTAGATTATAATCTGGGTCTCCTGCTCTGGCTTTTTCTCTTGCTTTTTCCATGCTTTCTCTTAATTCTCTCTGATTTTCTTCTACTTCTTTGATTATTCCTTTTATCATTTTAGTTTTATCTTTAATTTCTCCAGTTTTTTCATCATATTCTCCTAATTTATTCAAATAAGCATTTCTACTTGCCTTGTCTTTAGCTTCAGCTCTTTCATTTGCATTATGAATAGTATCATAAAAATCAAGCTTATCATTCCAAATTCTTTCATCCCTGTTCTTAGGATTTTTGTGTCTAGGCAATGAGCAGTTGATTGAAGAAATTCCAAGGAATCCTGCTAATCCTAATGCCATAGGCGCTTTAACATTTACTTCTGAAGTAAGATAGTCTCCTATTTTAGTTCCAGAAAGGTATTTTTCTCCTAATGCATTTCCTTTCTCTTTCACGTAATTATTGAATCTTTCTCTTATATTTTTCATTTTAGAATTTACCACCAAATTTAATTCCAAATCTCTTGTAAAAGTCTCTCATTGTATTATCTGACTCATCTTTTGAATACCATGTGTTTCCAGCTCCAAAAGTAAGACTCATCCAATCAAGTGGTTGCCATTCTAATTTTGCTCCTGCATATAATCCTTTTGACCTTCCACTTTCATCTATAAGAGTAACATTTCCTAAATTGTCTGTGAATGTTCCTTCTATTGTTTCATTATTCATTAAAAGTCCACCTTCTAATCCTAATCTAAATGAAGGATTGTTTATTAGATTTACTCCTCCACCCATTCCAAATGTTCTCATAGTGCTTTCTATTTCAGAAACACCTGTTCCATCATTAGTGTTTTCAAGAGTAATTCCATTGTTTTGCCCTGCAAATAAATTGAAGAATCCTTTGTTATTGCCTAATTCTAATTCTATTCCAGTTATTGTGTATGGATCAATATCTGCTACTTCTTCATCATAAGGTGTTCTTTCTTCTAAGAATGGACCTATGTGCAAGTACATTTCAGAGTCAAATATGTTTGTTTTAGGATCAGTATCTCTTGGACTTCTTTGGTTTTTATTTCTTGTATCTCCAGTAGGTTTAACACCTAGTTTATCACAAAGCTCTAAATATGATTCTGAATAATCTTCTTTAGCTTTTCTTCTTTCTCTGTCACTATTCTCTGTTTTTTCTGTAAGATTTGCTTCTCTGTCTCCTTCTTTTTGGTATTTCTCAAAGTCCTTAACATAATCATCTACAGCACCATAACCTGATTCTCTAAGCTCTTTTCTTGTCATTTTTTGCTCTTCTTTGTAATCAGTAAATAATTCATTAGCAGATTCATATTCTGTTTTGCTTTTTATTGTAGAACAACCAGACCCAACTCCAAGTAATCCTGCTAATCCTAATGCTACAGGTGTTTTAACATTTACTTCTGAAGTAAGATAATCTCCTATTTTAGCTCCAGAAAGGTATTTTTCTCCTAATGCATTTCCTTTCTCTTTCACGTAATTATTGAATCTTTCTCTTATATTTTTCATTTTATTTTTTAGTCATACCATTCTTGGCATTCGTAAACACCACAAACTTGGTGGTAGTCATCGAATAATTGCCTTACATTTAATTGAAAAGTGTTAGTTATTCCATTTGCATCTAATGTCACTGTTTCTGTTCCATACCAATTAGATTGTAAATTGCTTATTATTAAGTCATTTCCAACTATGCTTAAATCATAATTACTGTGTGTTGATACAACACTCATTGTAATAGAGTTATCTATGTCACTTGCTCTGCTTAATATATTACTATAAACAATTGTTCCATCAGCTGAATCCTCATTAATTTCTTGATTTGATAATGAATTCCATTGAGCTGGATCATCTACAGCAGTAACATCTACCATTATTGTCTCTGTATCATAGTTTCCATCATCATCTTCTGCTCTGAATGTTATGTGTTCGCTTCCACTCCATTCAGGAGAAACTGTGAAAGTAACATTTCTAGTGTTTGAATCTATATTTACATTAATATTAGTGTTTCCAGATACAGTCCAAGTTAGGTCATCATCATTGTCATCTGGGTCTGAAACATAATAATCTAGGCTTTGAGGAAGATATTCTGTTCCGTCCTCCATCATATAAACGTCTGGAATAGCTGTAATACTAGGGCCATCAGAGCTTGAACCTGAAGTGATTTCAACTGTAACTGAGTCTTCAGCTGTGTTTCCATCAGTATCTTCTACTCTTATAGTAAGAGTGTCTGAATCTCCTGCATTTCCTTCAGCATCTAGAGTAACTTCTCTTGAAGTGTTATTATAACTCACTGCGATTACATCATCATTAGTAGGAGAAATAATAGTATAAGTTAATTCTGAGTGTGAATCTTCTGAGTCTGAGGCATAAGAATCCATATTTAATATCTCATTTGTGTCTTCTTGTATATAAATAGTAGAACCTAACTCAATTTCAGGGTCTGAATCAGTGTCATTATCATCATCGTCATCATCTGAATCTGAGTCATCTCCATTTCCTACATGAATTATAGTTGTTCCAGCCTGATCAGTTGGCTGAGAGAAACTTGATAATGGGTCAATTATATTATTCACAGAAGCATCTTTTCCAGATGCAGAAAGTACTGCAAATGATATACTTGAGATTATGATTAGCAATGCAACTAAAGCTATTGTAATTGAAATGATAGCTAAATTGTTTTTTTCCATGTTTTTTAGAGAAACTTCTAGTATTTAAATGTTTCTATTTTGTAACTACTCTCCAGTTAAGAACTATCTCCTCTCTTTTAAGGCATTAAGCAAAGACATCTTTCATTTAAATATGTTTTGGGGGAGTTTTTACTTACAAAGATTCATTTGTTCTACAATTTTTTTAGGTATCTCCTAAACATTTTCCACTTCTTTTTGATGACCCTTGAAAAATTGTTGAGCTCTTTATTACAACAATTGTTTTAAATGGTAATTATTTACTTTTAATATGTCTAAACTTTATGATTTAACCAAATCTCTTTATTCGTTTTGGCAAAAGCAATTTGAAAAAGCAAATATTGTAGAAGAAATTGATCCGACTAATCCTTCAAATATTTACGATAGTCTTGATGGTATTGCCTTTGATTTTGAAAAAGTTTGGATAAGATCTCAAAACAGAGACCATATGATGTATTTAGATGTTCCTAATCCAAAAACAAGAACCATAAAACTTTTTGAATTTGCCCCTTTCTCAAATATTCTTGTTTTTCCAAGTAACTTTAAGGGAGAGCCTATTGATTGTTGTTCTTTGTTTAGAGATTATTTAAGCCAGAATTGGAAGGATTCTAAGTATTTTACACTACCTAGGAAGCAAGATGTAAGGATAACAACACAGCCTTTTAGAGATGTTGAATATTATGGGATTGAAATTGAAAAGTCAGTTAAAAATGCATACACTAAAGATGGATTGAAAAATGAGGTTCTTAATGATTGGAGATTAAACATATTTAGCAAGATAAGGCCCTTTTACGAAGAATACAAATATAGTGAGGGAAATAATGATCCCAAGCCTAAAAAATATGCAGATTACAACCCTCATTGGCCTTATAGGCCTTCTGTTGAAAAAGGCTTTATTAAACATTTCAAACGAGTAACAAGAGAACAATTATTGCAAGAAATAGAGCAAGAGGAGCAAGCAAGAATTCAAAAGCAAGAAAAAGATTAATTATCATTAGAAAAATAAGAAAAAATAAGAAAAAATAATGATAATCTAGTAGTGTAATTTTAAGATAAGGTTTAAAAAGGCTTTTTCATATATCTTTAGTATATATTTCAGTATTGTTTAGGGGAAATATTGGTGTATTAATGGGGAAATTAAAGAGGGAAATTACATTACTTAATGGTTTATAAGAGATACATCAAAAGAGACGGAAAAATTTACGGTCCTTATTATTATCATAGTTCTAAAAAGAACGGAAAAGTAGTTTCAAATTATATTGGAAAAAGCCATCCAGACAAAAGTAATTCTAAAAAGTCTAAGAAAAATTCTAAAAAAAATCATATTCTCAAAAAGAGAAAATTAAGTAGTGTAACAAAAAGAGGAGAGAAGAAGAATTTCCCTTTTAAGACTTTTTTACTAGTTTTAATTCCCCTTCTTCTTTTCCTGTTTTTTGCTGTTGGCTATGGGGGGCCTACAGGACAAGCTACTCTTTCAGTGCAGAACATAGGTGTTTTAGAAGGCAATCTTTCAGGAGATTTGGAATTCACTTTAATGCAATCTGAACTAATGCCTTCAAATACAACAATAATAATTAACTCTTCAGGAAACGAATACTCATACTCATTAAATGAACTATTATCTGAATCTGCTGAACAAGTCCAGGGAAGTTATTATCTAAAAGGGAAAAGTGTTGCTGGTTCAGGTTCTGGTTACGGTGTTAATGCAACTAGATTTCCTTCTGTAAGTTTTGTTTTAGGAATATACAAAGTAATAAACGAAACAGAAAGTTCAGATGAACCAGATTCAGGAGATTTAAATGATTCTAATGATTCAACTAGACAGATTCCTATTGCCCCTATTATTAATAGTACTCAAGATAATGAAACCAGTGAATCTAATCAAACAGAGCCAAAAGAAGCAAATAATCAAACAGACACAAACACAACAACTCAAAGAACTATTACTGGAAGTTTTATTTTAGATTCAATTTTAAACTTTATTCCGGGAATAACTGGAAGAGCAACAACCTTGGATTTAGTTGAAACTGTTGAAGGCTCAATAACTGCCTTAGATTCTTTTACTTATGAACTTGCAGAAAATTATACTGCCCAAATTATTTCTTCTGAACATGAGGTTGACTTGGAAATAATTGAGAATAATGTTACTGTAACCACAGAGTATATAGGAAATGAGACAGAAACCTTTAATGTTCCTTTGGATTCTTTGGGAATTCCAGCTGAACAAGGAACCTTGGAAGTAAGATTTGAATATGAAGAAGAGGAATTGTTAAAAGATAGCAAAGAAATAACTCTTGCAGATGGAGGAACAAGAGGATTGCCTGTAGAACAACC
>WJLC01000044.1 GCA_014728745.1 Candidatus Pacearchaeota archaeon | reverse complement strand
GTTCAATGTTAATAATGATCTCTTTTCTTTCTATGTCAATCATATCGTCAAAGAAATAAACAAGAAAACCTTTTTCTTCAAGTTGCTTTGACAACTTTTTTCTAACAGATTCTTTTTTAAAATAACCTTTAAAAGAGCCTAAGTCAATATCATCATCCCACGGGATAAAACCCTTGTCTCTTATAGCTCCCAGCAAGGTTCCATATTCAAGCCAAAAAGGAATTTTATTTTTATCAAGAACTTCTTTTAAATCAGTAAGGGCCTTTAATGCTTCGTCCTTATTCATAGGTTTTCCTTCGCCCATTTTGTTCTCCCAATTTCATTATAATTTCTGATTTCACAGATTTTTAAATTTAATTATAAGTCTGAATACGGAATATTTATAAACAAGGAGTTTTAAAAATGTGAATGGTGCAAAAAACACTTTTATATAAGATTTTAGGCAAGCCTGGAAATCTTGCTGAGGCCCTGGATAAAGCTAAAAGAAGAGGGAAAAGGGCAGAGATAAGAATATGGGCTGCTGGGATAGATGGAGTTTGCCATCATTATGGGAGGATAAGTCCGCCTGGATTAACAAGTTTTTATTTCACTCCTTGTTTTTTATTGGGACCGAAACAAGAATGTTATGCAAGGATTAAATCAAAGGCATTAGCAATAAAAGAACGGTTTGAGCAAGAAGGGATAGATGTCACGTTCGTGGATAAATACAATATTAGATAAAATGTTGATTTTGACAAATCAAGTATAACCAAGTTCTCTTAGTTTTGCCATTACTTCTTCTCTTACAACCCCTCTTCCAGCTCTTTCATGTGCATTAGGATCTGTATTTTTTTCTGAAAATATAGTGCATCCTAAAGAAGTATATCCTTTTGCATAAAGGGGGTTACATTCAAGATTGAATTTTTTAACATATTCTAAAATATCAGACTGTCTCCAGAATAGCAATGGATGCACCCTAATATGGTCTGGATTCTTTCTTTGAGAGAAGAAAGTTTCTTTTGCCCTTTCTTCGTGCTCCACTCCTCTCAAACCAACTAAGAAAGCATCAAAACCTCTGTCGCCAATTGCTTTCATCATAGGGGCTATTTTATGGTATCCGTCATATGCTACTGTGAATTCAGGAGTTTTATATCCAAATTTTTTCTTGAATTCTTCTGTACGCACCTCATCAGCTCTAACTTTTTGATAATCTTTTATATCCCATCCTAGAACAACCTTATTTACAAACCCGTAAGTTTCAGGAAATTCATGCTGAGTAACTATAAAAACACAAGGGATGTTGTGTTTTAAGGGCTTAACAAGATGCAAAAGAACTAGACTGTCTGTTCCCCCGCTAAATCCGAGGCCTACTTTTGAATACTTTTCCAAAGCTTCTTTTATAATTTCTTTTGACTTTTCAATCTTCTTGTCAAGAGGAAGATCCAGTAAAGGCCTGATTTCGGGCCTCATTAAGTCCTCACAAATCTTTGTCCTGTCTTTTGTAAATGTTTCTAGCATTATGTATAATTATGGATAATTAAAGTATTTAAATATTTCTATAATGGGATATATAAATTAATAACCGAGAACTTTCAATCTTTTAGCAAGTTCGGCCTCTTCTCCTTTTTCAATTAGGTTTGTTTTGTCATTTGGATTAGGGGAGGAAAGAATCTGTCTTAATATGAAGGCAACAAAGGCTGAAACTGAAGGCATACCGGTTCCCTGTATCCTTTTCTGAACTTTTTCTATGAGCGGGATAGGTAAGGATACTGTCCCATATTTTATTTTCTCGCTTCTTCTTTTTGCTTTTTTCATTATTATCTATAATTAACCCAACTTATTAAACATTACTAAAAAAGATACTAAAGTTTAAAAGCGATGGAACCGAGAAAGAGAAATGAAAAATATTGCTATAATTGTTATTGATGCCTTGAGAGCGAGGAATTTAAGTCTTTTTGGATATCAAAAAGAGACTGATAAAAATTTAAAAGAGATTGCAAAGGAATCCCTTGTGTTCAGGAATTTTTTCTCTGTAACAAACTCAACTTTTCCAACAATTACAAGCCTATTTAGTGGAAAGTACCCTCCAAGCCACGGAATTATGCACCAAGCCCCCTATGCTTCTCCTGAGGAATATGGAAGATTCTTGAGTATAGAACAACCAAAATTCTGGCTTCCACGTTATCTTAAAGAAAAAGGATATCATACTATTGGAATTGACTGGATAGGTTTATGGTTTAAAGAAGGTTTTGATTATTATGGAGACGAAGGAAGAATAAAATTCAAACATCCTAAATTAAAAGCAATAATGAGAAAGATTTTATTCAGACTTCCGTCGGCTATTTATAAAATCGGAAAAAAGATAAAAAAAACAAAACTTTTCGCTTCTTCCAAGGAATCTGTTAACCTTGCAATAGAAAAGATAATGGAATCTAAAGAGCTAAAAAAACCTTTTTTTCTTTTTATGCATCTTGAAGATCCGCATTTTCCTTTTCCAAATATAAAAAATCCAAAACCTTCTGGAAAGGAAGATATTGATAAGCTCTTGAAAAAAATAAAGAGTCCTTCTCAGAGAGATTATATGAGGAAAAGAATTGTTGACATTTCTTTAAAATCAGTTCAAGATATTAAAAATAAATATGATCTTGCTATAAAAACAGTTGACAAAGAGATAGGAAGACTTC
>WJLC01000043.1 GCA_014728745.1 Candidatus Pacearchaeota archaeon | reverse complement strand
GCTCAGCTTCATTCCATATATTGAATTGTCTTCAATTGTGTTTAAGGAAACATTTGTGTAATTACTTGAGTTAATATAAAATCCATAATCATTTTCAACTATGCTGTTTGAGTAAAATGTATTGTCTTCTCCTGAATGAAGGGCAAATCCATAAGCATTTCCAGTTGCATTGTTTGAGTAAACCGTGTTGTTGTCTGCATCAGGCCCAAGATAAAACCCAGCAAAGGAATTGTCATTTGCTGTGTTGTTTGCCATAATGTTTTTATCAGATTCCCAATAGATTCTTATCCCAAACTTATTGTTGTTTGCAGTATTGTTAATGATTCTGCTTCCGTTGTTTGATATAATGTAAATTCCTGTCTGCTCATTATTGTTTGCTATACTGTCTGTAACATTATTGTTACTTGCATTTCCTTCAAGAACAATTCCCTGCCTGTTGTTGCTAGCATTAATATTTGTAATTGTCCCATTTGAACCCTCAGAATAAATAGCATATCTTTCTAATGCGCCTGTTGCCTCGCTTCCCATTTTTATCTCGCAGTTTTGAATTGTTGAGCCTTCTGCAATTGAGACAATCCCATAATAAGTATCTGTACTTGATGAATTTCCATAAATTATTGTGTTGCCCCAGTTTTTGCATTCAAGAGTTATATTCTCTGCAAGAATATTAAAGCATGTTCCAGTGGAATTAACAGGATTTTTTAATTTGTAGATTGTATCTGCGCTATTTAGCGGTCCGCAGCTAGTTAATTCTGTGAAAGTTTCATCAATGCTGTATGTTGTCCACCCAGTAACACTGAACTTAACTGTTCCTGCATTAAGGCTTGTGTAATTTTGACATACACTTCCAGGGCATAAGAATTCATTTCTTAAAATGTCTGGATTGTTAAAGTCAGTTCTCACTCCATAAAGAGTTATATTAGCAGAGGAATTCAAACCTGGCTTGCTTTCTGAATCAACAAATGCGCTGTTGTTGCCTATTATAACTTCTGAGCTTAGATTGTTCCCTGTCCCATTGATTCCTCCAAAAAAATCAATTTTTCCATACGTTGTGTTTTCTATTATCACTTCTATTGGGTTAGTGCTAAAATTATATTTCTCTATTCTGCTATCTACTATTTCAGTTTCATTGCTATCATTTATAAAAAGGTCATAAGAAGATGAAGGATTGATTATAGTGATGTTTTTTAATTGGGCATAATGTGATCCCTGAGAGATATGCATAGAATATTCTTTAGACCCTTCAAATGTTGTATTTGCTATAAAACAACTCTCACTATTTTCTATTCTAAGACCTACAGAATGATTAATGGATTCTGAATTAGAGATACTTGGACCATCTGTAAAATCCAATATTCTAAATCCCTCATTCTCTAAATTATTATTGCCAATAGCTGTAATATTATCAATGCTAGAACCAGCCGCATTACATAATATTAGTTGATTAATAATCTTATTTGAAAAGCTTGCCGCTGTTGAATTAAAGTAAATAATATCTCTTCCCATGTAGCCAGTATTATTTTCTATGATATTATCGCAATGATTACTTGTTGTAATTATAAATTCAATGTTTTTGCTATTATCTGTGAAGTTGTTGAAACTTATATTATTAGAATAGGTTTGCTGAAGATAAATTCCATAATTGTAGTTGTCTTTAAAAATGTTTGAGGATATTGTGTTATCATCAGTAGAATCAATTTCTATCCCCTTGCTATTGTTTTCAAAATTGTTGTCTTGTACAAGAAGATTATCAGCAGAAATCATTTCTATCCCTGTTTCATTGCTGTTTTTGATTGAGTTATTTATTATATTATTAAAATCAGAAGAAATAATGTAAATTCCTCGAGAATTATTTGTTATACCATTTTTATTTAATGTGTTATGGTCAGAATCATCCATATGAATCCCTTTTTCCTGGTTTTCAGAAATATTATTTTCTTCTATCTCATTATAATTGGAAGTGGATATTATCTCAAGACCATTAGTATTATTAATAAGAGTATTATTTGCAAGAGTATTGTATTTACTATTGCTTATGTAAATTCCACGCCCATTATCTATAATAATATTGTTTGAAATACTTCCATTAAAAAAGTAATTAGCATCCAAGGAATAAGAGGTGTTCCTTATTATGTTGTTTGTGACATTGTTGTAATATGCGAAATCTGCCCCATCACCCAGGCGGATCCCATAATTTGAATTATTTACTGTGTTATTGTGAATAATACTATTTTGAGGGATAACCATCTGTATTCCGTAAGTAAAATTAGAAATCTTACAATTTTTAATAGTGAGATTTGATTTTATATCGGCATAAATTGCTCTGTGTGCTCCACTCCCATCCCCAATAATACTGTGTCCTTGGCAATCAATAACAGTATTGTTCACTGTTATTGTAAAGCAAGAACCTGTTGTTTCCAAATCCCTATCCAAGGTATAAATTCCCTCGTAATCAATCTCTTGGCAAGAGCTTATATCTCCTGGAAGAGAGGTAATTCCTCTGCCAGTATCATTATTATCTGTTTCAGTTGCATCAGTGGTTGTATCTTCAGTCTCATCAAAATCAGTTGTGCCTGTGCCTGTTCCAGAATCCGGAGATGTGCTTCCTGTGCTAGAATCAGTTTCATTTATTGCAGTTGTATTTTCAGTAGCATTTTCTTTTTCAGGAGGATTCATAATTCTCTGAGTGTCTGCAATATCTCCATCTGAATAATTAGAAGCATTTTCATCATCTTCTAAAACCTGCCCAGTATAAGCATAATTTGTGAAAATAAGCCCTGCAATTAAAAAAATAGCAATTAAGCTGATTACAAAATAACTCAAAGCACCTCTATTATTCATAAAAACATTAAATAAAGAGGATATTTAAATAATACGATTGCGAATCACATATAAATATAGTATAAATAAGGAAAAAAATTTGGATTTTAATTTATTTTTTTATATTTTCTATGTTTTTATGCGAATGATAGTAATTTATCCAATTAATCCGAAAAACTTATAAATGCATTAGTTATTGAAATAATATAAAGATTCTAACATAGATTAGATGATTCTTAAACATTAAACACCTATAATAAAAAGAATAAAATGGAACAAGAATTAAGAGATTCAATGCTTAAGACTGGAACAACGGTATTAGGTATTGTATGCAAAGACGGAATTGTAATGGCTGCAGACAGGCAGGTTACTGCTGGTGGCAAGATTGTAATGAGCAAAAATACTCAAAAGGTTGTTCAGGTAAATGATTATTTAGTTGTTTCTTGGACAGGTGGAGCAGCAGATGCTCAAAGACTTGGAAAATTAATTGCTGCTGAACTAAAGCTTAAGCAATTAAAATCAAAAAGCAGACCTACTGTGAGACAGGCAGCTAATTTAACAGGAAGTATTTCTTATGAGAATATAAGAAAGCCTTCTATGATTCCAACTATTGTTGGAACTCTTGTTGCAGGATTTAATGAAGATGGTTCAGTTGAACTTTATACTGTAGAGCCTGCTGGAGGAGTCTACAAAGTAGATGATTATGACGCTAACTTTGGAAGCGGTATGCCTTATGTCTTAGGATTACTTGAAAGACAATACAAAAAAGATATGACAGTCAAAGAAGGGGTTGAATTAGCTAAAGAAGCTTTGAAATCCTCAACACAAAGAGATGTTGGAAGTGGTTATGGTATTGATGTATTTACTATAACAAAAGATGGAATTGACAAGGTGGTTGGACAAAAAATTGAATCGAGTTTTACAGACGAGAAAGAATAGATTCTAAATTTGGATTTTAATTTTTTGTTAGGTTAATGTTGAAAATAAAATATAAAACAAAATAAGAGAATATAGATATAATAATATATACAATAAATAATATACTTAAGATAATATATAATTCAAAACATATAATATAAAATACATAATATAAACAACATATTTCATACTACTAATTAAATATTTTTAAAATTAAAAAAATAAAATGGATATTTTAAAGACAATCAAAGAGAAATTAGCTGGAGATAGTGTGACTGATGCTAGTTTTGAAGGAGCAAACATAGTCATTTATACAGATGATGAGAATTTCTTTAAGAATGGAGAATCAAAAATAAAAGAAATTGTTAATGAGCTAAAGAAAAGAATAGAGCTCAGAGCTGATAGAGATGTTCTTCATGATAAAGAAAAAGTTGAAAAGGAGATAAAGGAAATTGTTCCAAAAGAAGCAGAGATAACTAAGATTATTTTTGATAATCACAGGAGCATTGTTATAATTGAGGCTAAGAAGCCAGGACTTGTCATTGGGAAAAAAGGAAGCATTATTGAAGAAATAAGAAAAAAGACAATGTGGACTCCCCAAGTGCAGAGAAGTGCATCTATAAAGAGCAAGATAACAGACAACATAAGAGAGGTTCTTTACGCAAACAATACTTACAGAAGAAGATTCTTGAATAAAATGGGTAAAAAAATATACAAGGAATGGTCTCCTGAAAAAGTAGATGAATGGGTAAGATTAACTATGCTTGGAGGAGGAAGACAGGTTGGAAGAAGCTGTTTGCTTTTGCAAACACCAGAATCCAAGATTCTTTTAGATTGCGGTGTTGATGTAGCTTCTTCAGGTAAGGACAAGTTTCCGTATTTTAATCTTCCTGAATTTGATATTTCTCAATTAGATGCAGTGATAATTACTCATGCTCATTTAGATCATGTTGGATTGCTACCTTATTTGTATAAGATGGGATATGATGGGCCTGTTTACATGACACCCCCAACAAGAGATATAGCAGCATTGCTATCTCTAGATTTCATAGGAGTGGCTTACAAGCAAGCAACAAAACCTTTGTTTAGTTCAACTGATGTTAAGGAAATGGTAAAGCATAGTATTTGCCTTGATTACAATGAAGTTACAGATGTAACACCTGACATAAGAATAACATTCTATAATTCAGGGCACTGTTTAGGAGCTTCAATAGTTCATATTAATATAGGAAATGGATTGCACAATCTTGTTTATACTGGAGATTACAAGTATGGAAAATCCAGGTTATTAGAGCAAGCAGTTGGAAATTATCCTAGAGTTGAGACAGTTGTAACTGAAGCTACTTACGGTTCTAAGAAAGATGTGCTTCCTGCAAAAAGTAAATCAGAGCAGGATTTGATTGACATAGTTAATAAAACAATAAAGAGAAAAGGAAAAGTTCTAATTCCAGAGCTTGGTCTTGGAAGAGCACAAGAAACAATGCTGATTCTTGAAGATGCTATGAAAAAAGGAAAGCTTCCTGATGTTCCTATTTACATTGATGGAATGATATGGGATATTAACGC
>WJLC01000042.1 GCA_014728745.1 Candidatus Pacearchaeota archaeon | reverse complement strand
GTTATTGTCCATGTCTGTAAACACAGCATCTGTGCTATTCTCTTCTATCTTTGAAGTGTTTCCAGTAAATCTTGATGAAACATTAAGCCATCTAAATTCAGGAATGTCAGTATAAGTGTCTTCAAAAAATACAGAAGACAAAAAGGTATCTAAAAGCAAGTCTGTTCCATTTCTTGGAATGTAAATTCCATTTACAAAATAATCAACACCAGTAACATTATGGCTGTGATTATGCATTGCTCCTGCTGTAATTGAATTTGCTCCTGCTTCTGCTAAATCTGCTTTAGTTAAATCTGTTAATTGAGATAAGAAAGATGCATCCCAGAATTCAGGAGCATTATCTCCATTAGCATCCCCTAAATTAAGCAATAAGATTAATTCTTCTCCTGATTCATTTAATCCAAGAATGTCTGTGCGATTGTCTTCATTAAAATCCCAAGCAATAACTCTTGTTAATGAAGGAAGCTCTGCAAGATTTGAAAGATTAGTTATATCTTCAAAGCTTGTATTGCTGTACCCCATATAAAGGGAATTATTTGCAAACAAATCAGCATGTCCGTCTCCATTAAAATCAGCTGTTGTTGCTCCAATTGGACTATCTGCGCTTCCTGCTGAGTTTGAATCTTCTGTTATGTCTGTAAAATTTGCATTTGTAGCATTGTACAAAAGCATCTTGTTTGTTGTATTGTGATAAACAAGATAAACATCAAGATAAGCATCTTCATTTGCTTTTATGAAAAACCCGTATTCTGCTTGTGCAGGAAGAATATTATAATAAGTATTCATTTCATAGAAAAGAGTATCATTCTGATTCTGAACAATCTCCTGCATGACAAAATCAACATCTCCATCCTGGTCATAATCTCCAAAATTAGGAACCTGTAGAGCAATTGCTAAATTAATTGAAATAAAAACAATTAATGAAATCAATGCAATTTTTAATTTTGTTTTGTTTTTCATCATGTATTTTCCTCAATTGAATTGTTTGTGCTGTAATGAACCTCAGTATAGTTTCCAAGAGTATTGTCTGTAATATTGCAGTAAGAAAGGCTGTTGTTTGCTGCAAAGAAATTAAACTTAACTCCATATCCTGTATTGAAAGTTATATTGCTGTTGTTAATGTCATTGTAAGTGCTCATGTATTCTACAAGAACACCATGAAGCAAATTGTTTGTCATATTGCTGTTTGTTAAATTATTATGGTGGCTATCAAGATTGAAATTAACACCAGACATATTATTTGACAAGGCATCAATGTCAGATATTGCTGTAAAATTGCTTCTGAGCAATATTAATCCGTCTGCAACATTGTAAGTTAATATTGCTCCTGAAATAATTGTATCAATAGAATTAAACAAATTAATTCCATATCCATAATTGCTCTGGGCTGTATTATTGGTAATATTATTATTAAATGAATCCCTTAAAGTAATCCCCATAAAATTGCTGTTTAAGATATTTGAATCTACAATTGCTGCATAAGTATTATATATGTTTATTCCTGCAAAATAATTTGCCTCTGCAATATTTGAAGTAAGATTAGTATCATTTGAATGTGCAATATATATACCGCTTGCGCTGTTGTTTGAGGCTATGTTATTAACCAGGATATTGTTGATTGTTGTTTTTAGGAATATTCCTGTATCATTGTTATCAAAAACATAATTGTTTTGCAGAATATTTGAATCAGAATCATTTATTACTACAATTCCATACCTGTGATCTGTTGCATTATTACTATCCAAAGTAGTATTTCCTGTTGCAGTAAGATAAATTCCATATTTTCCAGAGCCGTTTAATAGATTTCCAGTTAAGGTGTTGTTGTTGCTTTCTTGTATTAATATCCCATAATCTGTATAATCTGCAATAACATTATGAGAGACATCATTAAATTCAGATTGATAAGATTGTATTCCTGCATCTGCCTCTGCCCAGATTGTATTGTAAGTAACATTATTATAACTATGAAGAAAAAGATAGATTCCTACGCCCAAACCATCATAGGTTGCATTAATTATTGTGTTGTTTATGATTATATTATGAGGAGAGCTTACATGTATCACTCCAGGAGTATTTACTGTATATCCTTCTACATTATAAAACACATTGTTTGCAACTATGCTTTCATTTT
Source organism: Candidatus Pacearchaeota archaeon (assembly GCA_014728745.1). GTDB lineage: Archaea > Nanobdellota > Nanobdellia > Pacearchaeales > GW2011-AR1 > WJLC01. The sequence continues at coordinate 690 of WJLC01000042.1, read as the reverse complement.
GATCGTGCAGATAAACACCATTGCCCATGTCACCTCCGCCAATAAATGTATTATTGAAGATTGAGCAGTTCTTTCCCTTGTCATTATTATGCCGGCATTCTATTCCATATACAGAAGAATTTTCAATAGTATTATTCTGAATAAGAATGTCATCTGCTTGGTAAGTCTCAATTCCTGTTGTTGTTATATTGATTACATTGTCGTGTGCAGTAGAGTGGTTCATTCCGTAAAAATAAATGCCATACACAAAATTCTGTATATTGCAGTTTCGTATTGTGACATTTGTAATATTTATTCCGCTTCCTGACTCAGAATAAATCCGGAATCCATAGCCTGTTCCATCTCCCACAATTGTTTGTCCATCGCAGTCAAATGCAACATTTGAGGTATTTATATAAAATGCAGTTTCTCCTGGACAATAATATCCTGCTCCAATTAATTTTTGGCTTTCTTCAATAATATCTCCGCAAGTTAGAAAAGATGATTCATAATCCTCTTCTGCATTATAATTCTCAGATTCAGGAGTTCCGTAAACTGCTCTTCCTGTTATTCCTTCATTTGTTAAAATATAAGTAAATGTAAATGCTATTAAAATTAAAACTGCCACAAAAATTATTTTCATCTCAATTCCTCTTTTTTTCTTTTTCATTTTCTATCCTCTTTATTTCAGATTAAAATAATTCTCAGCAC
>WJLC01000041.1 GCA_014728745.1 Candidatus Pacearchaeota archaeon | reverse complement strand
GGTTTTGCTTATATTACTATTGCTGTTGTGGCTTCTCCATTAGAAGGCTATACTGAACTCAAGATAGAAAAAACAAGAGATGGAAAAGAGTATTTTAAGGTTTATTTTTCAGGGCCCATAAGAAGTGCTGGAACAACTGCAAGTTGTGTTGTATTAATGCTGATAGATTACTTGAGAGAGACTTTTGGATTTGCAAAATATGATCCTACAGAAGAGGAAATCAAAAGATATGTTACAGAGAATAGAGATTATCATGAGAGGATAACAAATCTTCAATATTTTCCTCTTGAAGAAGAGATGATTTTTCTTGCAGAGCATCTCCCGATTCAAATTGCAGGAGAGCCAACTGCAAAATTAGAAGTTTCTAACTACAAGAACCTTGATAGGGTTGAGACTGATAGAATAAGAGGAGGAATGTGTTTGATATTCTCAGAAGGATTAGCCCAAAAAGCTGCTAAAGGTTATAGGCTTTTGAAACATGCTAAGGAAAATGGGATAAAGTCCACAGGATTTGATTTTTTAGAAGAGTATATTGAGCTACATGAAAAACTTTCTATTTCTGGAAAAAAGGAATCTGGTTCAGAAAGACCAACTTATATAAGAGATCTTGTTGCAGGAAGACCTGTTTTTGGACACCCTTCTTGGTCTGGAGGATTTAGGTTTAGGTATGGAAGAAGCAGAGTTGATGGGTTTTCAGCTGCATCTTTGCATCCTGCCACAATGGCAGTTACTGATGATTTTATTGCAATTGGAACACAGCTTAAGGTAGAAAAACCAACCAAAGGATGCGCAATTGCATCTTGCGATAGTATTGAAGGACCTATTGTAAAGATGAAAAGTGGAACAGTCAGAAAACTAAATGACGAGGAAAAGGTTAAGGAATTGTACTCAGATATCGAAGAAGTTATTTATCTTGGAGATATTTTATTTCCTTTTAGTGATTTAGCAAATAGAAATTACAATCTAATTAAACCAGGATATGTTCAGGAGTGGTGGAAGCTAGATTTAAGAGAGAGAGATGCTGAGGCAGAAAAAAAGATTGATTGTTTTGATGTTGGGTTTGAAAAAGCAATTGAGTTAAGCGAGGAAAAGAGTGTTCCTCTTCATCCAGATTATATTTTTTATTGGAGTCAGATTTCAATGGAACAGTTTTTAGGGTTAGTTGATTGGTTGAAAAATGCCAGGGCAACTAAAAAGATTATTTTCCCTTATAATAAGACAGAGCAAGAAAAATTTAAACTTGGAAAAAGGGCATTGGAACTTCTTGGCGTTGAACATGATGTTAGTATTGAAAATGTAATAGTAAACGAAAAAAACAGCCAGGCATTATTTGCTAACTTAGGTTTGGATTTGAATTTATTGAATATAGAGGAAAAGAACTTAAACGAGGTTCTTGATAAAAGGCATTTTCAAATGGGAAACAGTGTTTTAGAAGCTGTTAATATTGTGTCTAATTTTGAAATAAAAGATAAGGCAGGAGAATTTATAGGTACTAGAATGGGAAGACCAGAGAAAGCCAAACTAAGAAAATTAACTGGAAGCCCAAATGTTCTTTTTCCTGTCGGAAATGAGGGAGGAAGGCTTAGAAGTGTTCAGGCAGCGTGCGAGGCAGGTAAGGTTTGGGGAGGATTTCCTTTAAAGCATTGTGAAAAATGTGATAAAGAAACAATTTATAGAAAGTGCGAGAGATGCGGAGAAAAAACAAAACAAAAATATTACTTTCATGAAACCAAGGAAAAAAGCCTTGATAAAGAGGCAAAATGGGGAGATAAAGAAGGTCTTCCTTATCAGAGAAGAGAAATTGACATAAACCATTATCTGGGAAGTGCTGTTGATCTTTTAGAGATGAATGACAATGAAGTGCCATTATTAATTAAGGGTGTTAGGGGCTTGTCTTCTGGAGATAAACAAATGGAACATCTTGCTAAAGGAATTTTAAGAGCAAAATATGATTTGCAAGTTAATAAGGATGGTTCAATACGATTTGATGCAACTGAACTGCCTTTAAATTCTTTTAAACCAAAAGAAATTGGCACAAGTGTTGAAAAACTTATTGAATTAGGTTATTCTAAAGATATTAATGGAAAGAAATTGAAAAATGAAAATCAGATACTCCAATTAAAACCTCATGATGTTCTTCTTCCAAGTTGTCCAGATAGTCCTGATGAAAAGGCAGATGATGTTTTTGTGAGGGTTGCTGAATTTGTAGATGAGGAGCTTGAAACTTTTTACAACATGAAACCATTTTATAAAATAAAAACAAGAGAAGAGATAATAGGGCATTTAGGTGTTTGTATGGCACCACATAATTGTGCAGGAGTTATTTGCAGGTTCATAGGGTTTTCAAAAACACAGGGGCTGATGGCAAGTCCTTTTATGCATGCAGCAATAAGAAGAGATTGTGATGGAGATGAAGCAGCATTAATGCTTTTAGGAGATGTTTTGATTAATTTTTCAAGAAAGTTTCTTCCAAGCCATAGAGGGGGAACCCAGGATGCACCTCTTGTTTTAAATGCAAAAATAAATGCAGGAGAAGTTGATGACCAGATACTTGATTTTGAATATGTTCCTAATAAAGAGTACCCGCATGAGCTTTACAAACTTGCAGAGAAAGGAGAACACTCTTCAAAAGTGAAATCAATAACAATGTGCAAGGATGTTTTTAATAATAACAAGAACCCTTTTATTAAAATAGGGTTTACTCATGACACAACAGATTTTAACCAGGGTGTTACTTGCTCTGCTTACAAGAAGCTGGGAAAAATGCAGGAAAAAGTTCTTCATCAAATGGAACTTGTTGAAAAGCTAAGAGCTGCAGATACTGCAGACACAGCTAAGCTGATTATTGAGAGACATTTTATAAGAGATATGAGGGGTAATTTGAGAAAGTTTTCAATGCAAGGGTTTAGATGTGTTTCTTGCAATGAGAGTTTTAGAAGGCCTCCACTAAAAGGAAAATGTCCAAAATGTAATGGAAAAATAATTTTTACAATTCACGAAGGAGGCATTAAGAAGTATCTTGAGCCAGCACTTGAATTATCTGAGAAATATAATCTTTCTAAATATTTGAAGCAAAGTCTTCAAATGACTAAAGAATACATTGATAGTGTATTTGGCAAAGAGCTGGAAAAGCAAGAGAGTATTGATAAGTGGTTTTAATTTTTTAGAAAAGGTAAAAGATAATTACTGGAACCAATAAACAACCCATCATGTTGGTTCTTTTTATTTTAAACGAGAGAGCATATAATCCTGTAAGTGTTGATAGGATTAGTATTAAAAATCCTAGAGAACCTGAAACTAGGAAAACCAACAAACCTAAACCAAGAAGAGTTACAAAAGAAAGGGTAGTGTAATTAAATTTAAAGAGGATTTTAGAGAGATTTTTTGAAATCAGAATTGTTAGAGCAAATGAGACTATTCCTGCAATAGCTGCAGCACCTAAAACAAGTAAAAGAATTTTCCAGGAAAAAGAATTTCGCAAAATATTTTGAAGGGCAACTGCTGCTCCTGTTCTTGTTTTTGAAATTGTGTAAAGGCTTATGAAAGAAAAACCCATTACTAGGGTGTTTGTTGCTCCTAATAAGACCAAAAAACCTTTTTGTGTGTTTTTTGAAATCATGTTTCCTATTATTGCTGCTTGTCCGCTTCCTAATCCCGGCAAAAAACTACATAAGGGCGAGGCTATTGCTGCCCCAAACAAAGGACCTATTATGGGTGCATTGATTTTTTCAGGGTTTTCCTGAATAGGAATTGAGACCTGGTTTTTTATACTTGTAATTAACATAGAGCCACCAAACAACCCTGAAAGCAATGGAAGAAGTGGCTGGCTTATTAGCGATTGATTGAGGTTTAGAATTGTCAAACCTAAAAATCCTGTGATACAAAATATAAAAAATGCTTGGGTTTTGTTTTTTTCAAGCATAATTAGCATTGTTGAGACAAGAATCAAAAAATAAGGTATGAATTTTTTCACAAACAAGTAAATTTTTGGAATGATTAAGATAGATGGAAGAGCAATCAAAATTAGTAAAAAAATTGCAGCAATGCTTCCATAAGCAGTTAAAACAACAGCTTCGTGACCCTTGCCTTTTTTCAGCATTTCATGTCCTGGAAGAATTGAAAGTTCTGTGTCTGTGTCTGGACACCCAAGAAAAATACTAGGAATAAAATCAAGAAAGGTGTGGGTTATTGCCATGGATGTTATGAATATTACAATATATATTTGGTTGAATGAACCAATTAACTTATAGGAAAAAGAAACAAGAAAGGCACCAATCAGATTAATATGTACTCCAGGAATTAGCCCGGTTATAATTCCAAACAAAATTCCAATTATTAATGAAAATATCATTTGAATTAACATTAAAAATTTTAGAAATTAGATTATTTTAATAAGAGTTTCAAAAACAAAGGTGTTTCAATAAAATCAATAAAAACATTTAATAAGAAGACAATTCTTTTTTGATTATGGCTAAGAGTAGAAAAAATATGAGCTTTAAGGAGAGGTTTGAACTTGTTAAGAGAAATGTTCAAGAGATTATAGGAGAGGATGATTTAAAGAAGCTCATGAAAAAGAAAGACAAGAAACCAGTTGTTTACTGGGGAACTGCTCCTACAGGAAGCCCTCATGTAGCATATTTTTTTCCTTCATTAAAAATAGCTGATTTGCTAAAAGCAGGATTTCATGTTAAAGTTTTGCTAGCTGATTTGCATGCTGCTCTGGATAACACTCCTTGGAATTTAGTAGATAGAAGGTATGATTATTATGAAAAAATAATTCCTTTGATGATAAAGGCAATAGGTGTGGATGTGAATGATTTGGAAATTGTTAAGGGAAGTGAGATGCAGTTAAGCCCCGAATATATGTATGATGTTTTGAAAATGTCAAGTTCTGTTTCTGTGAACGATTCTACAAGGGCGGCCTCAGAGGTTGTTAAGATGAAAAAGAACCCGGCCCTTGCTGGATTGATTTATCCTTTAATGCAGGCAGTTGATGAACAGTATCTAGGTGTTGATGCTCAGCTTGGAGGAATAGATCAGAGAAAGATAATGGTTCTTGCTAGAGAAAATCTGCCAAGAATTGGTTATGACTCAAGAATAGAAATAATGCACCCAATGATTCCTGGATTAATTGGAGAAAAAATGAGTGCATCAGATGACAAAAGCAAGATAGATTTATTAGATAATGACAAAAGCGTAAAAGAAAAGATTAGGAATGCAGACATGGTTGCAGGAGACCCGAATAATGGAGTAATGGCTTTCTTAAAACATGTTTTAATGATGATTAAGAAAGATAATAACAGCAAATTTATTGTTAAAAGAGATGAAAAGTTTGGAGGAGATTTGGAATATTCGACGTATGAAGAGATTGAAAAGGATTTTAAGAGTGAGAAATTGCATCCTCTTGATTTAAAGAATGCTGTTGCAAAAGAGATTTCTAATCTTTTGAAGTCAATTCAGAAGCATAAGAAAGAATTAGAAAAGCTAAAAAAGCTGGCTTATCCCGACAATAAATAATTTGCCTGTTTCTTTTATTCTATTTTTTACTTTGTTTTAAATTCTACAATATCTTTATCTTTCAGCTTGTGTTTTAATCCTACTTGCTGGTTTGGAAATTTTGAAGAAGGGCCCCAAATTCTTGTTTCTTTTACTTTTTTTGAAAACCCTTTTAAAATTTTTTCAGCAACATCTTTTACTGTTGCGCCTGGGTCTAAAATTATTGGTTTAGATGATTTTTCTTTTCCTGGTTCTTTTGTGAACACTCTTATTTTGTCAAAACTTTGGAAGATTTTCTCTTTTAGATTTTCATAATTATCTTTGTTGCTTGTGGAAATTATTATGTGGTTGTATTTTTCAGAGTTTAGTGTGGCTTTTATTTTTCTTTCGTTTTTGTCAAAAGGTATTGTTTTGTTAAAGAGGATTATTTGTTTTCCAGGAACCTTTGATTTCTTGAGAACAGATTTTATTTCTTTTATTTGTTCTAAGTTTGTTACAAGAATCAATACTGTATCTGCAGTGTGTGTTAACCCTTTATGATAATATTCAGAACCAACAGCAGGGTTTTCTACTAATTGGATGTTTGTTTTTGCATAAGGCATCATTCCAACAACAGGTTTTGTTGTTGTGAAAGGTATTTTGCTTATTGTTGGGTGGGCATTTGTTAGATGAGAGAGCAGTGTTGATTTGCCTGCATTTTCCTTTCCTATTATAACTGCTTGCATATCTTCTTTTTTTATTCCTTTTTGTGTTGAGCCTCCTGCTTTTGATACTTTTTCCTTTTTTTCAAGAAATTTTTTTAGTCTTGTTGTTAACTGCTTTCGGAGGTTTTCTGCTCCTTTATGGCTAGGAGCAACAGAAATCATTTTTTTCAGTTTTTCAATTTTTTGAGAGAGAGTTTGCGCTGCAAGGTATTCTTTTCTCGCTGCAATGTATTCAGGGGAAGCATTTATTGGCATTTTAATTTCACATATTATTTAAACTTCTTACTATTTTAAAAATCTAATGAAGAGCGAAGAAACTAACAAATTGGGAAAGAATTTTTTTGAAAGAAATGCAGATGCTGTTGCTAGGGATTTGCTTGGAAAAGAGATTGTAAGAGAGACTAAGGATGGAAAAATAATGAGGGCAAGAATTGTAGAGACAGAAGCTTATTTTGATGAGAATGACCCTGCTTCTAGAGCCTGCCAAAATGGAGATCTTAGAGAAACAATGAAAATGGATGCAGGAACACTTTTGGTTTATGGAATTCATACGAATTGGATGCTTAATTTTGTAACAGGCAAAAGAGAAAAAGCAGAAGCTGTTTTAATAAGGGCAATTGAGCCTTTAAATTTTGACTTAAGATGCTCTGGACCAGGGCTTTTAACAAAATCTCTTGAGATTAATAAAATTCTTCATAAAAAGAGCCTATTTGATTTAAAAAATTTTGGAGTTGAAATTAGAAAAAAGAACAAAGCAGGATTTGAGGTTATTGAGGATTTTAGAGTAGGGGTTAAAGAGGATTTGCCAGAGAAAATGAGGTTTTACATTAAAGGGAACAGTTTTGTGAGCAGAAAATAAAAATAAAATGAAAAAAGAAGTTTACAAGAAGATTATTG
>WJLC01000040.1 GCA_014728745.1 Candidatus Pacearchaeota archaeon | reverse complement strand
GCAATATTCTCCTTAACATCCTTGTTTATTGGATTGACAATTGGTCAAATTCTTGCTAGAAAATACAATTGGTTTGGACTTGGAGAAAAATTAAGAAAAACAAAATTATACCAAACAAAAGGTAAAAAAAGTAAGGCAGGTTCTTCAGCAAAAAAATCAAAACAGAAAAAGTCAAAGGCAAAAACAAAGAAATCCTCACACCAAAAATACAAAAGCAGAGTAAGAAGAAATCTTAAGAAAATAAAAGGCAAATCAAAAAAGTAATTAAAAGTTAAATATATAAATAAAAAAACACTAGTGACTTTGTAAAAAGATGGCAGCAAAAAAGAAAAAGAGAAAAAAGAAATCAGGGAAAAAACCTAAATCTAAAAAATCCAGGTGTAAAAAACCTGGAAGAAAAAAGCTTACCAGTTCAAGACTAAAAGAATTGGAAAAAATGTTAGAAAAGAACATTAAATCAAAAAAATATCTTGAACAAGAAAAAAAGAAGCTAAATAAAGAAAAAGAAAAAATTCTTAAAAAAATTAAAAAAGAAAAAAAGGTTCTTGAATTAAAAAACAAGCTTGAAAAAGCCAGAAGTAAAAAAATAAATTAATCTAACTATCTCTTATTTTAAGTGCTCTTATACTTATCTTAAAGTTAATTGTTGGATTTGTTCTTAAAAATTCTATATCCTATTACTACTGCAAAGATTACAAAAAAGGCTATTATTACAATTGTTATTATATTGTCTGTTGAATCACTACCCCATACAAAAAATCCACTTATAGAGCTAGGGGGACTTAATATCAAATCCCTATCAACACTGAAATAAGTTCTATCAGACTTAATCTCTACCACAAGCTTCAAATCCCCATTGTCATTAGTCAAAGGAGAGATTAGTTCAAGTTCTTGGCTTGAGCTAGCAGAAAGATGCTTTTCTAAACTCTTTTCCCAAAGTATGCTCTCTCTAGAATTCTTTATTTTGAATTTAACCTCAACATCTTGTTCTTTTCCTGAGATTTCTGTCAAAGAATAAATTATCTTAATATTATTTTCATCTGTTCTCTCAGTCCTCAATAAAACAAATTTTACTGTTTGGTCAAGAATCTCTGTATTAAATGATGTTAATTTTTTTGCCTCCTCGCATTCTACCACAAGGTTAACCAAGTGGCTTCCTACATTTGCATCTTCAGGAACATTTAGTGCGAAAATAAAGTCATGTTTTTCTCCTACAGCCAAATCCTTTACTCCAGATGTCTCACTATTAATCCAATTTTCGTTTTCAGATCCAGATTCTGCCTTTAAAACACAATCATTCAAGAAGACCTTTCCTTTATTAGAAACGGTCAAAACTAATTTTTTTGTTTCTCCAGGCCTTGCTACTAAATCTGAAAGTGAAAGAACCTCTATAGGGCTTGTTTCTGTTGTGTTTTCAAGAACAATTCCTCCCTGAATAGGATTAGAAACCCCTGATCCAGAACTGCCTCCTGAATCACCACCAGTATTTCCATCATCACCATTAGAACTTGTATCTACACTAAAACTAGAATTATCACTTCCTGAACTTCCCAAAGTATTATTTGCATAAAGATAAGCAACATAATCTCCGTCAGTTGATACTGTAAAAGTAGTATTACTGCAATTCTCTAAAGTAGTATTAGAAATCACCTCTGCTCCGATAGATGTTTTAACCTCATACCAACAGCTTAAATTATTACCGATTGTAGTGTAGGTTAAAGGAATACTTGTTCTGCTTGTTTTTGTTCCTGCAGGTTGAACTAAAGTAACATCCACTCCAGTAGGATCAACATTAAAACTTACACTGTCAGATCCAACACTTCCATTGCTATCATTTGCATACAAATAAAGAGTATGACTTCCTTCAGAGGTACTAAAAGTTGTATTTACGCAACTTGCTATTGTATTATTCTCTCCATTATCTATGTTATACCAGCACGAATCCAAATTATTATCTGTGTCTGTTGCAGTGTAATTAAGAGCAAGACTTTCGTTTGTTAAATATAATAATCCCCCACTAGGAAGATAAATACTAACAGCTGGAGCAGAATTAACATTTTCATAATCAATACTGACATTGTACAATTCAGGGCTCAAAGAAGTATTCTCTGTTGAAAAATTAAAAGCATACTGTAAATACATTGTATTATTCAAAGATAAATCTTGAGGGCTTGAATCTATTATATCCTCAAAAGATTCTCCGCTACAATTTGCATCATCACAAGCTCTTACCTTTGCATCTAATTCTGTAATCCCTCTTTTGTATAAATCACTTATTTCATCAGCAGAAATTTCTCTGTTCCAGATTGCAAACTCGTCAATTTCTCCAGTAAACAATTGTTCAAAGCTTCCGACATCTGAGTCAGCACCTAAAACAACTTCCTCATTCTCAGTGTCATTTAAACTTCCAGGAAAATCATCTGTGTCTTTTAAGGTTCCATCTACAAATAATTTAATTTTACTATCTGCCTTGCTTATCTTTCCAACTAAATGATGCCATTCACCATCACTCAAATCTACATTATAACTTGTTTCAGCCCATTCATCACTTCCTTCATAAGCTTTGAATTGCCAACCAAAAGTAGCTGAATGCCAAACTAAAAAACATCCTTTAATTCCAACCTGGTCTTTTGATGCTAATCTCATTTGATCATTTGTAGAACTTGTTTTAAACCATAAAGAAAAACTAAAATCTCTTGTTCCATCCATTTCTATATCTCCGAAATTAATTGCATCATCTGTTCCGTCAAAACTTACAGCCCTATCAAAATTTCCTGAAACATTAAAAGTAACTCCTCCAGATTCATTTCCATGATAATCATTTCCAGAAGTATCTTCAAAATCACTTCCTCCTGCTCCAGAGTTTGCAGATGCTTCATCTAAGTGTGCAAGGAGCCAAATATTACTCATATTTGCATTTCCACTTGCAAAATTATCACTTTCCCCATTATCAGGTAAATCTCCAATAGCACTGCTTACCCAAGAAATATTATTCCAGGTGCTTGTAGCAGAAGAATCAAAAATCTCACTTGTATAATTGCCAGAACTCTGCCCTGAGCTTAATTTCACATGATTTGAAGAATATTCTGTGTTGCTATAAGTCCCTTCATTAAACTGTGTTTCATTAGAATAACTCTGCACTGCTAATCCTGTGAGAGTGATATTTCCTGTAAGTTGCTTATTAAGCAAATAAAAAATACTCATAAAAATTATCAGTAATATAACAACGGTGAGTATATGCCTCTTTTTTCCCTGATTATTCATGATTAAATTAAAACAATTTTCTTTTTAAAGTTTTTGAGATTTAAGCATATTCAGATATTTTTCAAAAATCTATTTTCAACTATTTTTCAGACTCATTCATATTAATCTGCACAAAATGACTCTTGTTTTGCCTATTTCCAAACAAATCTTCACATAATATATAATAATTATATTTATTGCCCTTAATTAAATCAAAAGCAAACAGCAAATTTTCTGTAGAATTTGTTATAGAAAACTCAGTCATGTTTTCCCATGAGGTGTCAGTCTCATTATACCTGCAAATAGATTGCTCATCAGTAGTTAAGTTTATTGTGACAAAAGTAGATTCTATAACAGGAGCAGTGCTATCTTCTGGTTCAGTTTCAAAACCTCCAATTTTAACAACCCTTTTTTCTGTAGAGAAATTATCATTATTTACCTTCATTTGAAAATTATAAGTTCCGTTGCTCAGATTAGTTTTATTAGAATAAAAATTCCATTTACTAGAATTAAACTTTTTCAAATTAGAATAATACAATTGTTCAATCTCATCAGAACTTAGACTTCTATTATACAGTCTAAACTCATCTATATCTCCATTAAACTCATGCTCAAAGCTTCCAACATCTGAGTCAGCACCAACAACAATCCTCTCATTGTCTGAATCATCTAAAGTTGCCCCATTAAAAGTATCTGTAGCAACAAGGTCACCATCCACATAAAAATAAAGCTTATTTGCAGAATTATTCAGGGTTCCTGTAATAAAATGCCACTCTCCATCATTTGGATCAATAGAAGAATACTGGGCGTTTCTCCACCCAACTCCTGCCTCATAAATCTGCCATCTCCAATAACCATCATTAAACCAAAATAAAAAGCATCCTTTTATACCAACCTGATCCTTGACAGCTACTCTATGCTGTCCTGAAGTTTCACTTATTCTTACCCATGCAGCAACACTTATTTCTTCCCAGTCACTAACATCAATATCCCCAAAATCAATAGCATCATCACTACCATCAAAACTATAAGCTCCATTGTATTTTCCAGAAGAAATATGTGAAGCACCGTAAACTGTGCCACCATCTACTCCAGAAGAATTATCAAAATTCTCAAAAATTATCAAAGAACTATCATAAATACTATAATCTGTTCCATTCCAATTAAATATTAATTCGTTTAGATTTGTGTTCACACTTGCGTTAACCTGTATGTTGCTGCCTGCAGATAAATTTGAATTATTTTCTGGGGTCGGAGAAACAAATTCCACCTCTTGAATTTCTGAGGCAATGCTAAACTCAATGAGATGCTTTGAATCCATTCTGTTGCTGTTAAAATCCTCACAAACAATGTAATACCTGTAAGATTCCCCATTTTGAAACCCTCCAGCATTAAAGCTGTGAACCACCTCCCCAGTAATATCAAAATTATTCATATCTTCCCAAGTCTCATTCTCACTTGCATTTTCAGAATACTTGCAAGTAGCATTCTCATCTGTGGTAACATTTATTGTTGTATTAGTAGTATTAACTGGGAGTACCTCAGGTTCAGCTCCTCCTGTACTATCAGGGTCAGTATCTTCAATAACAGGAGAATCTTCATCAGGAGCAGTGTAATTCTCCACAATAAAGTAAGTTGTTTCTGAATTGTTTATATTTCCAAAAGTATCATTTGCAAAGTAGCTTACATTGTAAGTGCCAGAAAGGCTAGCATCTGTAGTAAAAGAATTATTGTATTTATTTCCTTGTCCAGAGTAATTTAATTCAAGATTTCTCAAAGAATTATTAGGATAGGTTATGTTTGCATAAACATAATTCACTCCTGTTTCATCAACAACATCTACAGCAATTTCAATTTCCTGTGACTTATTAAAACTTGAATTCTCTTCTGGAGTAAGATTGCTAACATCAGGAGCATTTTCCTCAGAATCCTCCATTGCCCCACTTCCAGAAACTTCAACATAATAATATCCAGAATTATTTGTGAGATTGCTTTCATAATAAGCTCCTTGGCAGCTGGAATTAATCTCTGCTAAAGAAGTTGCGTTCGGGCAAACTAAAACACTTCCTCCTCCTCCAACAACCGGAACTCTCAAAGTTATATTAGAAACAACTTCTGAATTGTTTGAAAAGTGAACAAGAGTCTTAAAAGAAGTAATATCAATAACAGCGTCACTCCAATTTAAATTCTCTGAAAAATTCACCTTAAAAGTTGCCACTTCTTCCTCATTCTTCTGCAATAAAACATCATTAACCCCATACTGCTTATCCTCAGAATAATCTTCTAGCAAATCCTCAGATAAAGCACTCACGTTAGAGCCAAGTCCAATTATTAAATAACCTAAAGTAAAATTCTTATTCAGATTAAAAATGTGTTCAGAAGGCTCGTAAAAACCTTCATCTCCTCCAGCCCAATCACCTGAATGAAGATATGTCTTTAGAGTTACTGTATTGTTTTCCTCATTAAAATAAAGAAGTCTTGACATAGGTGTTGCTGCACCCCCATGAGATTTTGTTAATCCTACAGTATTAATAAAAGTTACATTCATTTTTGTTTCAACTAAAGAATTGCCATTAAAATCTATTCCTGGATAAATTCCTGAATGCGTATGCCCATGAATCCAAAAATCAATTGCTCCGGGATTATCTTCAAGATACTTTCTAAACCCATAAGGTCTTTCTCCAATATAATCTGCATTCTCATCTAATCCATCAATTGTCCAATTATCTATTGCATAAAGCATACTGCTTCCATTTCTATCCGCCCATGAATGGCCCCCATGTGCTCCTTCCTCATACCCTTCTTTGTAATTAGTGAATGTTGTTGTATTTAGTAGTGCTTGATGAAAAACAGTCACAATTATCTTGTCAGAATTATTCTCAACCATCTCAACCCACCAATTATAAGTATCATTAGAAACTCTACCAGAAGGATATCCTCCAGAACATTGTCTTCCAAAAGGGCCTCCGTCAGGCTCATTTCTATCAACGAGCATTAAAAAAAGCAAATTTCCAACCTCAAAATAATAATTTTCCCAGCTACCCCTAGTAACATAAGGTCTTAAAGATTGATTTATCTTAGAAGAGTCTGTATTCTCTCCAAAAGGGTCAACCCATTTCTTATACCAACTCATGTTATCTGTGCCATCATGGTTTCCTGCAACACCATAAATTAAATTAGGGTCTGTTCCTGTGTTATCTAATTGGTCTATGATATCCTGGCCATCACTGTCTCCAGGGCATTGCTGATCTCCAGTGTAATCTCCGCAATTAATACTAAGGCTCCAATTAAAACTCTCTCCTCCTTCATCTCCTCCATTTTTTCCATCATTTATTGCATTTTCATATGACAAATATCCTGGAGCATCTGTCTGAACATGTGGGCAAGTTACAGCCCATAAAACAAAATCTGCACTCTCGCTCTGGTTTGTTTCATTATCTTCAGTTCCATTTCCTGGCTCAATTATTACTGTTCTTGTTTCAGTATTATTTGAACTCTGATTTAAATCCAAAGCACGAGCATAAAAATCATATGTGTCGTTGCTTAAGGATTTCTGCTGGCTGTAAAAATTCCAAAAAGAATTATTTTTATTCCAAAGATTAGAATAATACAATTGTTCAATCTCATCAGAACTTAGACTTCTATTATACAGTCTAAACTCATCTATATCTCCATTAAACTCATGCTCAAAGCTTCCAACATCTGAGTCAGCACCTAAAACAATTTCCTCACTTTCAACATCTAATAAAGAATTATAAGTGAAAGGGTCCGTATCTCTTAAAACACCATCAACATATAAATAAATATTATCTGCATTTGCATCAACAACCCCAACTAAATGATGCCATTCGCCATCACTCAAATCTCCATTATAACTTGTTTCAGCCCATTCATCACTTCCTTCATAAGCTTTGAATTGCCAACCAAAAGTAGCAGAATACCAAGCTAAAAAACATCCCTTGGTTCCAACCTGGTCTTTTGCAACAAGCCTCATCTGATTTATTGTTGCATTTGTCCTAAACCACAAACTAAAAGTCATCTCAGTCCATGAGCTAATTTCTATATCTCCAAAATCAATAGCATCATCACTACCATCAAAACTGTAAGCTCCATTGTATTTTCCAGAAGAAATATTTGTTGCACCGTAAACTGTGCCGTGATTATCATACAAAGAAGAATCATTAGCATTCTCATTCAAAGAAGCCATTATGAAAAGTTCATTATTGTAAAAAGTGTAATTATTTCTATTCCAATTCCAAATAAATTCAGAAAGGTTTTGCTCTTCAATACTTACATTAATCTCAACATCACTTCCATAAGAAAAATTGCTTGCATTTTCAGGAGTAGGAGAAACAAAATTAATTTGAGGAAAAGCCAAAATAAATGGCAAAAGAAATAAAACTAATACAATCTCAATCAGCACTCTTTTTTTCATTATCTAGGAATAAACAAAACCATTTAAAAATCTTTTGAAAGAAGTATAAAAAAATACAACAAATTAATCCTTTTTATTCTGCCTTAGCTTTTTTCCAATTCCTCTCAAAAGTTTCTCTCCTCTCTTGTGCAATATCTTTTTGATTGATTTTAATAAGTGTAAATTCATCCTTTGCTCCAAAAAGATAATAAAAAGTATCTTCTGTGATTATTGTGACAAAATTAGGATTTGCTCCTTCTTTTTTACTCCTTACTTTCAAAAAAGGAATTTCTTTAAGGTATTTAATTTTTTTGGCATTTGAAGGAGAAATTAAAACTTTAACCTGGATCTTTTTTTTGATTCTCGCCTTATTAATTTTATCAAATCCCTTAGTTCCAAAAATAAGAGAATCAGAATGAAGCCTAACATAAATAGTACTTTTAGCTTTAAGCAAATTGCTAAGCTCATTTTGAACTGACAAGCCTTCAAATACTCTGAATTGATCTGTTTTTGGCTTTTCAATCTTTATTTTCTTTAAATCATCAATAAGCTCATCAAGCTCATTTTCTTTTTGCTTAAGATATATTTTTAGTTTTTTTGGCTCTAATGCATGGTATGTTTTTCCTTTTTCTCCAACATTTTCAATTACTAATCCTAAACTTTTCAATCTCTTTATTGCGTCATATACATTAGGTCTATGAAAATTAACTCTTATTGCAATCTCTGAGGGAACAGAAGGAGAATGTCTAACAAGATCAAGATATACAATTGATTCTGATTTATGCAATCCAAGAGACATTAAAACATTTATATCCGATTTTCTCATTTTATAGCAATATTTATAATAATATTTAGAAGTATAAAAGCTTTATTAAATTAATGTGTCTAATACAAAACATATTTCTTAAAGACTATATTAGAACATAATCTTTAAATAGTATAAAAAGATACTACAATTATGAAAAAAGAAAAAGCTTTTGCAATTCTTTTTGCCCTAACAACAATTATTTTAACACAGGGTTTTGCATCTGCCCAAAACTCTCATGACTATAAGGTGGATATCTCTCCAAGCAAGGAGGTTTTTCAGGCTGGAGAGAATATATCTATGAGAATTTCTATTTTTGATATTAATAATAAACCTGTGAATGAAAAGATAAACATCACTGTTGAAAACACTCAAACAGGGAAATCCCTAGAATATACTGTTTCCACAAACAATGAATTTAATATAAATCTAGGAGAGGGTGCTAATTCTGGATACTGGATAGTAACAGTTAATTACAATAATGAAGAAACAAAAGCCTTATTTGAAGTTGAGACAGAAGAAATAGCAAAACTGGAATTAAAAGGCGAGAGTCTAAAAGTAACAAATATAGGAAACACAGAATATTCAAGAACAATTCAATTAATTATTGGAAACACTATTTCCACAAAAAACCCAACACTAGGAATTGGAGAGAGTGTGGAATATAGATTGGTTGCTCCTCAAGGAAGCTATAATATAAAGGTAACTGACGGAGTAAGTACAGTCACTCAAAACCAGGTTTCTTTAACAGGGACAGGGCAGGCAATAGGTGCAATAGATGAAAGAAGCACTCAAAGAAGTGGAATAACAGGAGGCATATCTCCTAATGCAGAAGATGATATTGCAATCCTTAGTTTCATGAAGCAAGGACAACTAGTTTATGTTTTTATGCTTGTTATTGTGGGAGCATTTATTCTTTTAGCCATTGAAAGATGGTATTCTGCTAAAGGTAAAGAAGTTTCTGCAGAAAAGGCTTAATTCTCAAAATTATTTTATGCAGTAAAAAATTTATTCATAAAGGATTATTCAGGGCTAATATAATAATAATAATAATAATAATAATAATAATAATAATAATAATAAGCGAAGGGCGGGACTCGAACCCGCGAAAATTCGGGCTGCAACCGAATGCAGTAGCCGCTGTGCCACCTTCGCATAAACCTAAATTAAAAATATTCTATTTAAATTTATCCAAAAAAAGCAAGATTTATTTTTTTAGTTTACTCTTATCCACATCTTCAGGCTTGCACTTTTTAGCATTCTGCCAAACATCATCTCCAACATTACCTAAAGAAAGAGCATGTACAGGGCAAACCTCCATGCAGCAGAAACACCTTATGCATTTCTTTTTATCAATTACAGGGTAAGGTTTTAGTGTAATAGCATTAACTGGGCAGTGTTTTGCGCATGTTCCGCATTTAATGCATTTCTGCACATCACAAACAATTGGTTTCTCTTTTCTAAACAATGCTCTTGCTCCTGAAACACTCTTTGATTTTGAGGATTTTTTAAAAGGAATTTTTGGAAGTTTTTTCATTCCAATTAATTCAAATTTATAACCAGAATAAAGCTTTCTCTTTAATGCGTATTTTATAGCAGGTATCTTTTTTGGCTTAAAACCCATTATTTTTGATGCAGCAATATATAATGCAATAGCATTTCTGCTAGCTAAAATTAATCCTGCTTTTTTAGAAGTTCCAGAAGAAGGGCCTTCCCCCTCCATTCCAATAACCCCATCTAAAATATTCAATTGAGGCTTCATATTTTGATAAATATCAACTAAAATCTCTGAAAATCTTCTACCGCTTGCCTTTGTGTGAAGTCTCTGCTTTAAGCCTCCTGGAATCAAGCCGTAAAGATTTTTTATTCCGAGAGTGACTTGCGCAAGAGAATGTGTTTTCATCTTAGGCATGTTAATAATTAAATCAGCATTACTGGCTTTTTTAGATATTGGAAAATCCTTTAAGATTTTTGCCTTAGAATCTTTTATTTTAACAAGCTTATCTTGTTCAAAAATAAGTGGCTTTTTATCAACAGAATACTGTTTAGCTACTTTTTCAATCCCAGACTTCTTAAAAGCCTTGGGAGTCCCCATAAAACTACTGTCCCCAATAAAGATTTTTTTCACACCTGCCTTTTTCAAAATTTTGCACACAGCCTTCACAAGAGAAGGATGAGTTGTTATTGCTTTTTGTTTTTCTTTAGTAAAACTTCCAAGAACATTTGGCTTAATTAAAACCTTTTTACCTTTGTAATCTTTTGCATTAAATCCAATTGACTTCAATGCCTTAGAAACAGCTTTATCTACTTTTTTCTGATTATAAGAATTGCATTTAACAACAAAAACCTTTTCTATTTCTTGTTTACTAGATTTTGTCTTTCCTCTTTTTCTCATGATCAGGTAAAGAAAATAATGTTTATAATTATTGTTATGCGGAGACAAGGATTCGAACCTTGGTAAGCACTAAGCTACGAGGACCTAAACCTCGCCCGTTTGACCACTCCGGCATCTCCGCTTAATCTTATGCAATAATAAACTAATAATAACAATATAAAAACCTTTAGAATTCCTAAATCTCTTAAAAAGAAAAATTACTTCTTGCTTTTACTTTTCTTTCCTTTCTTGGATTTTTCTTTAGAAGAGGATTTTGATTTGGATTTTGAGTCACTCTGCTTTATTTTTTCTTCTAACCCTAATTTCTCTATTAGCTCTTTGTATCTGTTCCTTATTGTAACCTCAGTGATACCTGCAATATCTGCAACTTCTCTCTGAGTCTTTTTCTCATCATTAATCAAAGCAGCCACATAAAGTGCTGCTGCAGCAATTCCTGCAGGCCCTCTTCCAGAAGTCAATTCAGCTTTTTCTGCATCTTTCAGAACTTTCAAGGCAATGTTTTGAGCTTTAGGAGACAATTTTAAAACAGAAGAAAATCTAGGAATGTAATCTTTAGGGGAACTTTGCTTAACTTTAATTCCAAGCTTTCTTATAATGAATCTGTAAGTTCTTCCAATTTCCTTTCTCTCCACATCTGATGCAGTTGCCATTTCATCTAAGGTTCTTGGAATACTGTAGCTTCTGCAAGCAGCATATAAACAAGCTGCAATAACACTTTCCATGCTTCTTCCTCTAACCAAACCTCTCTGCAATACAAAATTATAAATTCTTGAAGCTTCATCTCTTACAACATTAGGCAAATCAAGATAAGATGCAATAACCCTTAACTCTGCCATTGCAAGTCTTAAATTCCTCTCAATTGATGTTGAAACCCTTTCCTGCCATTTCTTTAATCTAAGGAATTTTCTAGTTTGTCCAGGCTCTTTAAGCTTGTAAATATCAGAAATCTCTCCAACATTTGTAGTTAAACCCTTATCAAACTTCTGCATGCTCATAGGAGCTCCGCCTCTGCTTTTTTTCTCACTCTTGTCAAATTTCCCATGTAAATCAATACCACTGTCTACCATCTTCTCTTCAACAACTAATCCACAGTCATTACAAATAACCTCTCCAAGATGTGGGTCATGAGTAAGGTTTATTCCATCACATTCAGGACATTTTTTTATTCCAGCCATTTTAAGTAAAAATTATTTTGATTTTGTTTGTATTTTATTAAGAATTTAAGTCTTAGCTTAGCAATTTGAAATGATTAATTTTGTTTTAATTTATAAACTTAACGTAACATTTAAAAAGAAAATGCATTTAAAAATCTTTTGTTTTTTATAGTTATGATGAAATAGTAAAAATACAAAAAAATAAGTAAATAAAAGAGAAAAGGATAATAAAATAAAGTAAATTAAAAAACAACAAGAAAATTATTCTTTTTCCTTGACAAAAACACCGTTCACTATTCCCTCTTGACTAGGCCTGTTAGTAACCTTAACCATTCCTTCAGGTGTTTCAAGTATAGTTCCTTTTGTGATTATATTCTGTCTAGCTAAGAATCTGTTTGAAGGAGTCTTTACCACATTCTTTATTTTGAGTTTTTTAGATTTTTTCTTGCCTTCCTCATTCACATTAATGTATTTAGACTTAAGTAAAAAGGATTTCTTATTGCCTCCTCTTGTCCTTTTTGATTTTCTCTTTTCTTGCTCTGCTAACCTAACAATTCTTTTTTGTCCTGGAAGTTCATATTTCTTCTTTTTTCTTCTCTTATTGTATTTTCCGCCAGTTTTTTTCTTTCCTTGCTTCATTTTATAGTAATTGATTTTATTTTTTATTTAAATAGCTTTCTATTATGATTCTTATTTTAAATTATTCCAAATCCTTCCCAACAATCTAACATCAAAGGCACAAAAAGATTTATAAAATAATTAAAACATTTTAGAGCATGGTTAAAACAATAGAAAGGCCTTTGGACCTGTTGAATAACTCTAAGGGAAAAGAAGTGCTTGTGCAGTTAAAAGGCAACAAACAGTTTGTTGGAACTTTAGTTGCATTTGACATACACATCAACCTTGTGTTAGACAACACCAAAGAAATGCAGAATGGAGAGATGAAAAAAAGCCTAGGGCTTACTTTCCTAAGAGGAGACACAATAATTTATGTTTCTCCAGCATCAACAGCCTTACAAAAAGAATAAGCGTTATGCCTGTTATTTTTCGCTAGGCAGAATTCTCATGCGCAATCAAATAAACATAGTGATAACTGTCAAATACATTGTCTGTATTTATTATTTCTTTTCACAACCTATTTAAATTCATTTTGTCTCTTTTTACTAATATGAGTGAAATTAAACTAACAATGCTTGGCACAAGTGCAGTAGTTCCCACTGCAAAAAGAAATCATGTAGCAACGCTTCTAACCTACAAGGGAGAGAACATTCTTGTTGATTGCGGAGAAGGAACCCAAAGACAGTTTAAAAAAGCTAGAATCTCACCAACAAAGATAACAAGAATCCTAATAACTCATTGGCATGGAGATCATGTCCTAGGATTGCCTGGATTGATTCAAACAATGGCTCTGATGGAATACTCTAAAACACTTCACATTTACGGCCCAAAAAAAAGCAAAGAGAAATTCAAGAAAATTATGAGTACATTTGTTTATGCAGGAGAAAAATTCCCAATTAAAATTCATGAGATTTCAAAAAAACAAAAATTCTGTGATGAAAAGGATTTTTATTTGCAATCTGCTCCAATGACACATAAATCAGAGGTTTCATGCAATGCTTATG
>WJLC01000039.1 GCA_014728745.1 Candidatus Pacearchaeota archaeon | reverse complement strand
TATTATTGCATTAGGAACTTTTGTTTTTAGTTTAAGTTCTGTGGGTGTTGGAATCATGCTTGGAGGTGTTTACACCCTTATTTATGGTGCAGCAGGTTATTGGAGGTATGGAGAAAACTGGATGAGATTCACAATTTCTTTAGTTGCACTAGTTGTTTTAATTTTAATTGCCTATAGATTTAATAAAAAAGGGAAAAGCAAGAAAAAGAAAAGAAGATTCTGGTTTTTTGGGAAGTAAGCTAATTTAATGAAACTTAATTTAACTTAGTGCATCATCATAATCTAAACTATGCAACATAATCTAACTTAAATTTTTAACCTAGCCATCTTACTTTTCCTGGTCTAGGTTCAAATATTATTCCTTCTTCAAGAAGCTTTTTGATTTCTTTGTTGATTATTTCAGGAGAGCTTTCTCTTAATTCCATTATTATTTTATCAACTTCTACTCCTCCTTCATCTTCTGCTTTTTTAATTTTATCAAGAATTTTATCTTTTATTGCTGTTATTTCTTTTTTCTCTGTTGGCACAGGAGCTGATTTTGACCTGTTTTTTTCAAGCTCAAGCTTTCTCACTAGCAAATATTTTGGATCAAGAATCTTGACTGTTTCAGGAGAAATATAGGTTTCATCACTAAAGCTTCTCAACCTACCTATAACTACAATTGTTGTTCCCTGCTCTAGGTTAGTAAGTTTTGGAACATCGTCCCCAAATGCTTTTATTCTGATTTGTCCAGAGCCATCATCTATTGTAAGAAAAGTGTAATTTCTGTCTCCTGATGCATCATATCTATCAACAACATTTCCCACTATATTTACTCTTGCTATTTTTTTATCACCTAATTCAACATAAGCAAATTTTTCATCTTTGAAAATTGGTTTGCCAACAAGAATATCTCCTATTCTGTATTTGTATGCTGTGTTTCTTTTGAATCTTTGTTCTGCCATTGTTTCTTGTTGTTGAAAAACTTTTGAATGTTTATAAGATTTTATGTTTTAATGTCTTATGATTTTTCTAGTTGCAATATTCATACTCTTTTATGTTCTTTGGACATATCCTTTTTTTGGCTTGAATATATCTCCTGATGCTTTTAGTTTATTTATTGCCTCTTCAATATCTTCTTTTTTCAGCTTGCCTTCAAGCTCTTTTTCAATTTCCTCTACGGGAATAAGAGTTCCTAATCTTGATTCAAGATGGGTAATTGTATCTCTCACAGTTATAATTTTGCTTCTTTTGCTTGTTGGAATTCCTGTGGAAATTCTGTCAATATCATAAGTTTTGGATTCATAATCATATCCAACCTGACTTAAATAGTATTTCATTAGTTTTATTGCCCTTTTTGCATCTTGGATTTTTACTTTTTCACTTAGTCTTAATTTTGCAGATGCTTCAGCCATCCTTATCAAAGCCTGCAACTGTCTTGCAGAAATAGGTATTGGCTTCATAGCAGAATCAGATGAAACAGGTTTGTTCCTCAAATTAATATAAAACTTTTTCAGTTCCTTTATTGCTCCTTGAGTTAATTCTGGATGAATTCTCTGCTTAGAATAAGCAACATACTTTCTAAATAAATCCCTGTCAATAATCATTCCCTGTGTTTCAGATGTGTGCTCTTTTAGAACATGGGTTGCTATTTTTTCATCTTTTATTTTGTCAGGAAGGTCTCTTAATGTGAAAATAATATCAAATCTATTTATTAGTGTAGGAGGCAAGTCTATTTGCTGAGCAATTGATTGATAAGGATCAAATCTTCCGAATTTAGGATTAGCAGCTGCTAAAACAGATGTGGCAGCACGCAGAGTTGCTTGAACATTAGCTTTGCTTATTGTAACTGACTGCTGTTCCATTGCTTCATGCATCGCGCTTCTGTCTTGAGGATCCATTTTTTCCAACTCATCAATACAGACAAGACCTTTATTAGCTAAGACCATTGCACCTGCTTCTAATGACCATCCTTTTAGATACTCATCTCTGACAACTGTTGCAGTAAGTCCTGCTCCAGAAGCACTTTTTCCAACAACATATCTCCCCTTTGGAGAGATATTGGCCATAAATCCAAGAGTTACTGATTTTGCAACACCAGGATCACCAATAAGAAGAATATGCATGTCTCCTCTTGTTTTGCTTCCATCAGATTTTTCCTTTTGAACACCTCCAAAAAGTTGAAGAACAAGGGCTTTTTTGATTTCATCATAACCCCAAACAGTAGGGCTTATACTCTGAAAGAACTTTTCAAACACTTCTGGATCTTGGCTTAATTCAAGAATCTGTCTTTCATCTTCTTCACTTATGTCTAACTCTTCAAAAGTTTCTTCTAAGGGAATTGAATTATTGGCTTCAATAGCTAATTCAAACCGCGTTGAGAGTCCTCCAGTGCTTAATGGGACTGGAACCTCTTTCAAGATACCTATTATTTTTACTCTTGAACCAGGTGTTGTTTTTTCTTCCATTTTAGGCTCAACCAAGTCCTCTTTTACAAAAACATTAATCCTCTTAGGCTGTTCTCCTCCTGTTAATGATTCAGGGCTCTCTTCAACCACAAGCCTTTGAGTATCAACCATTTCTTTGCTTAATAATTTAAAACCTCCTCTTCTTCCGCAAGAGCATCTACTTGGGTTTCTGAATTTCTTCTCCATTTGCAATACAGATATCACTGTTCCACAACTAGGACATTCAAACTTTGCATTAACAACCTGGGGTCTAACATCACTAGCCTGTCTTATAATTCCTTCAACAACCACAAGTTCATTAAGATGTTTTGAACGAATATTTCTTATTTTAATCTCTTGTATTTTAGGAAGATTCACAAGCCTAACCCTTGCATCATCAAGCAATCCAGACTGTTCTATTGCCTGTTCTATTATTTGAAGAGTTTCCTCAGGATTAACTATTACTTCATCAGCAAGAGTATTTGAGAATTCTGTTAAAGTCATGAAATCTATGTAAATAACATTTTGCTCTTTTCTTAAAGAGTCTCCAAGGGCTTTTTTATGAAAATCAAAGAAATTTTTTGCTTCAATAAGCAGTTCTTCATTTTTTGATGCTTGTTTTTTTACTCCCTCATCTTCAACAGGTGTTTCTTTTTCTTTTGCCTCTGCACTCTTTTGTTTCTTGGCCATAATTACAAAAAAGAGATGTGGTTTTTATAGATTTATATGTATGTTTATATGTATGTTTGTCTATGTTTTTTTATGCGTGTTTATATACAGATTTATTTGTTTTTATATACGTAATTGCAATTATTTTTAATTTTTATTCAGAATTAATTTAGAGACTATTTGAATCTCTCTTTTCTCCAACTCTTATACTCTTTGAGGGCAACTTTTATGTTCTTCAAAAGCTGCTCCATGCTTGAATCTAATTGCTTTCTATTTTTTGTTCCTGTACATACAAGTTTTCCGTTTGTAAAAAGAAGAAATGTTGCATTTGGTTCAATAAGTTTGTAAACAAGACCTGGAAACTGCTCTGGCTCGTATTCTGTATTCTTCATTTCCAATGCAAGGAAATTTAGATTTAGTTTAAGATTAATTTCTCCAGAAGCAACAATGTTTTGAACTGTTATTTTAGGCTTTTTAGTTATCTTAACATTTATTTTCTTTAATTGTTTTATAACTGCTGTAATAACTCTTTTTACTTGGGCAACTGATTTTGTTCCTGTACATACAAGATTTCCTGAGCTGAACACAAGAACAGCTGATTTAGGCTTTTTAATTCTTAGAACTAATCCAGGAAATGTCTGAGGATTATATTCAGTATTTGGCTGTGTTCTAGCAAGTTTAGTCAAAGGAACAGGTTTTCCAAGAGAAGCAGTTGCCACAATATTCTGTATTTTGTATGTTGACTCTTTCTTGGATTTTTTCTTAGCCATTTTAGGATTATTTGTTACTTAAAAATTGTTAATTTCTTATTTTATACTGTTTATAAAGAGAAATAAGCTTTTATAAAGCTTTTTAAAGAGGTTGTTGAACAACAGGGGGTGCCTGAGGTCTTTTTTGCATTGGCATTGGGTTTGGTCTCGCAGGACGTGAACCTGGTGGCCCAGGACCTGGTGGCCTAGGTTGAGTGTATCCTGGTCCAGAATCTCCTGGCTCTTTTCCTGAATCTGGCTTTTTTGATTTGAATAATTTTTTTCTTAGAAGTAAAAAGGTAACTGCTCCTGCAAGACCTAGAAAAATTAAAATCATTATTATTATGAATATTCCTGAGCCTCCTTCTGGCTCACATGTTCTTGTTTCTCTTGGTTTAGATCCAGCATTAGGGCAGTTATTTTCATCTGTGCATGTTCTTGTTTGTTCTCCAGAAGTAGGACATTCTCCTGGCTGCCAGTCAGTGCAAACCCAGTCTGGTGTGCAGACTTGGGAAACAGTGCATGTTTCTTCTTCCTCTGGTTTTTCTTGGGTTGACCCGCACATATTTGAATCAGTGCATGTCCTATATTTCATTCCGTTTGAACATTCTGACCAATTTGTACATGTCCAATCAGGAGTGCATTCATCTTCCTCTGCATCCTCATATGCACCAGTATCATTTTCAACATATTCTTTGACACCAGAATGGCTTAATCCAGAGACAATTAATTTATCTCTTTCAGAATTTACAGCGCAGATATATTCACCATCATCAGATTCTCCTGGGCAAATAACATATTCTTCATTGCTTTCAAGGCAATCATCACTTATTTCTGAAATTGAATCAACTGATGAGCTGTCTTTTATACAGACTGCTTCAGAATCATTAGAGATTTTATCTAATCTTACTTCTTTTTCTTCATTAATACCCTCAACAATAATATATCCAAAATCTGAGCCTGAATCCTGAATTTCTATTTTGACTTTTTTAAAATCAAAAGCTTCATCAGTAAAATCCCAATCAAATTTAACCAGTCTTTCAGTGTCATCATATATTTCAATCTTTCTATCGCCAATATACATTTTTGACTCATTTAAATCCTCATCATCTACTTCTACTGAAAGGTCTATTCCTGGAGCATTTATTTCTGACTGATTCCCAATTAAATTATTTCCATCATAATCACAATGAATTGTTTTATTTTCATCTGGAATACTGCTTAAATCACCACAATTGTTTTCATCAATGTAATGCTCTATTTGTGTTTCATCTTCTTTGCAAGGTGTTGTTTGAAGAGTCCAATTTGGAGTGCAGTCTGTTATTTTTTCAAATATGAAAATTTCCATTGTTTTATTTTTAAGAATTGCTTTTATCTCTTCATTATTATCATCCCCTACTGTGTCTGATTCATCTGTAACATAATATTCATCATCTAAGTCTGTTCCGTTTTCCCATTCATCTGAGTCCTGACTTATTGCAAAATAAGAATAATAAATTGAGTCTGCAGTAGTAGTGTTAGTAATATTCTTTTGTCTGTTGCTTGCTGTAAAGGCAAATGAACTTACATCAATATAAAAAGAAGAAACATTCTCATCTGTAAGATCTTTTATAATATTTATCTGGTCAGAAGAAAAGTTACCGTGAACTGCCTCGACGTTTTTGCTATGCACATTTGGAGGAATGCTGTCTTCTGATTTAATGATGAAAAGCTCTTTATCATCAATTATTTTGTGCGCAATGTACTCTCCACACCCATTTCCTTCAGAAGAGTTTAGAATAGTTATTCCTGATGAGCTTATATCAAAAATTGTATCCCAAACTACTCCCACATCAGTTTGTGTGCAGTTTTCAGGAGTATCTGGCTCAAATACTGTTTCACCTGTAATAGGTCTTTCATAAATGTAAATACTGAATAATGCAATCCAGAGAAATATCAAACCTATCAATAAAACAATTGAATTTATGTTGCTTTTCTTTTTCCTCTTTTTTGCCATGAAATTTATTGGAATTTTGTATTTATAATCTTTTATGATTTTTACAATACTTTTAGAGCTAGATTTAAACTTGTTTTAATGTTTTATTTTTTTGAAAGAATTATTATCCGTATCTCCAGTTTCTTTTTTGATCCTTGAAATCTTTTTCAATTTCTTTTAAATTAGCAATTTCCTTCACAGGTTTGTCTGGACGAATAGCTGTGAATCTTGGGAATCTTAATGCCCAACCTGAGTTGTAATTAGGGGAATGTTGTATTTCTTGATATGTGACTGACACAACTACTTTTGGTTTTATTTTTACTTTTTTTCCTTTTTCTTCTATAACATAAGGCTGTAATTTTTCAGTTAATTCTCCAAAGCTTATGCCTCCTGATTTTCCTGCTTTTTTCTCTTTTATGCCTGTTCCAACTTTTCCAATTTCAAGAAATTCTCCTTTCTTTTTACCTTTGCAGGATAATACAAAACTAGACATCCATCCACTTCTTTTTCCTGTGCCATATTCTGCACCAGTAATAACAAGGTCAAGGTCACGCTCTTCTGGTTTAATCTTAAGCATATGACCAACTCTTTTTCCTGGCTGGTATTTTGCATTTAGATTTTTCATCATAATTCCTTCTTGATTATCTTTAAGTGCCTTTTTGAAGAACTTCTTTGCTTTTTTTCCATTATCTGTGACAATTTTTTTTGAAGGGATTATTTTGTAAGGGTGTTTTTTAATTATTTTTCTCAGAAGTTTTGTACGTTTTTTATAAGGCTCATCAATCTGAGATTTTCCATTGTAGTAAAGAATATCAAAAACATTTATTTCAACTGGAAGTTTTTTCTGAAGTTTTTCAATATCATATTTTCTCCTGATTCTCTGACTTATTTTTTGAAATGGTTTATACTGTTTAGTTTGTCTGTCCCAGCCAACAGCCTCTGAATCAAGAATAAATTCTTTTCCTTTAACATATTTATCAATGTAATCAACAACTTCAGGAAATTGCTTTGTTACGTTTTCAAGCCTTCTTGTGAATAAAGTTAGTTTCTTGCCTTTTTTATGAATAAGCATTCTGAAACCATCATATTTGTATTCAATTGCACAAGGCTTTCCAACTTTTTCAAAACCCTGTTTTATTGAGTCTGCTTTTTGAGCAAGCATGACTTTCAGTGGTTTTCCAACTTCAATGCCAACTGCTTCTAAATCTTTTACTTTGCCTTTTTTAGCCATTTGAAAAACAAGACCAATATCGTTTGTTCTATCTAACGCTCTTTGGATTTTCTTTGCAACTTCTTTTTTGTTCTTGAAAAAAGCATCAGCCATTGCATCACGAATTGTTGATTCTCCTACTCCAATTCTTAAATCTCCTATTAGTGTTCTTATAATATACTTGGCTTCAATTGGCTCTGCATTTGTCAATAGCTCAGTTATTAAAGATATTTTCCTGCTCACAGAACCTTTCCCTTCTATCTCAGGGAGTTTTTTCACATTCTCAATAACTTTTTGAGTTGTAAGTTTTTTGCCTGAAGAAAGAGTTGATTGCTTTTTGTTTTTTGCAAGCTCTTCTGCAACTTTGCCTAAATCTCCTATTTTTTTCCAAAGCTTAACAACTTCTTTTTTTTGAAGCCCTGTTGCCTTAGACATTGCTTGTATTGCGAGTCTATTGCTTATTCCTATTCTTTTTTCACTGTACTCTGGAAAAACACTTCCGAGTAAAAGATACATAACATCTTCATCTTTTTTAGGAACTTTTTTTAAGAATTTAGAGAGAATATCTGTTTTTTCAAGCCTTTTTGTAGTAGAAGTTAAGTCCTCATAAACTTCTGCTAATTTTTTATATTTCATTTTCCTCTTTTTGCTTTTTCTTGATTTTACTTTTCACTTATCCACAAGCCATGCACATTGCAGTACATTCTCGCTTTCTTGATTTTTGTTTTTTCAGTTATTGGAAAATCTGCATGAGGCTTTTGATTTGGTTTTAGGAATTTTCTTGAGTAGTTTTTTCCATTTTCTCCTATAATCTCAATCCATTCAATGTAATGTTCTTGCTCCATTGGATGATTAACTTTTCCAATGTTTACACTAAGCCCCTTGTTGTTTTTTTCAAGCACAGGAGCGTGCTTTTCTGCATACTCTCCTTTTGATTGTTCTTTTTGCAAAACCATGTCCTGGCCACAGCACACTAGTGTTCCTTTGCCAGCATGCAAAACTTCAACTATGTTTCCGCAAACTTCGCATTTGTATATTTGCTTTAATTTTGTCATTTTATTGAGTATTTTCTAAGTTGTAAAGATTAGAGATTAGCTGTTTCTTCTTCAACTTCTTTCTTGCCTTCTTCTAATTCCTTGGCCTGCTCTTTATCTAATTCAAGAAGCAGTGTTTGAAATTCTCCTATGTGGGTTTTTTCTTCTTTTGCCACATCAAGAAGAATTGCTTTTAATTTCTTATTGTCTGTTTCAGCAGCAAGTTGCTCATACAAATTAACTGCATCTAGCTCTGCAATCATCCCAAGTCTTAGAATTTCTTTGTCTTTATCCTCTTTCTTTACATTCTTGAAATCAATTGGTTCTTTTGATAACATAACTTAAAATAGAAATAGCTGTTTAAATAGGTTACTTATTATTAATAGTCACTGGTAATTACTGATAATGGCTAGCTTTTTTTACTTTCCTTTTCTTCCACCAGCTCTTACACTAGGCCTATTTTTGTTCTCCGGGCTTTTGCTT
>WJLC01000038.1 GCA_014728745.1 Candidatus Pacearchaeota archaeon | reverse complement strand
TTTGAGTATCTCCTAAATAATCTCCTGCAATCCTTCCATTGCTTCCATCATCTACTCCAGTATAATCGTGCCAGTAATTTCCACCAAGATGTGTTCCTCCAACAATGCTTGTGCCTGTTTGATTGCTAACATTCCAGTAATTCATTTGTGAGCCAGTCACTGCGTACACATTATGAGTATTATTAAATAGGTTATCGTAAATATAATTATTTTGAGGGTATTGTCCTTCTGCTTTCCCTCTTGTGAAATTTATTCCTAAACTATTATTAGTAATTGTGTTTGTATGAATTATATTGTTCTCCACATGAGCATTTTCTTCATCAGAACTGCAATCTCCAGAATTGTCATCTGGAGTGTTTGTAAAGTGTATTGCAATGTTGTTGTTTGTAAGTTCATTTCCATTTAAAGTATTGGAGTAAACATTTGCATCTGTGCAAGCAGCATCACAATTATAAAGCCCTCCACCATGATCTGTGTCTTCATCTGAACTAAACCAAATTCCGTGGTCGCAATTACTTATCTCATTATCTTCTATATAATTATTATTTGGTTGCTGTTCTCTTCTTTTTCTTGCCGCACATCCAATTGCCAATGACTCAGAGTAGGCATAAGCATGAGCCCTAAATTCTATTCCCTTGCTAAAATTAGAGATGATGCAGTTCTTTATTGTAGAACCTTTGAAGTCACGATCAGAACTTCCAGAACCAATTGCCTTTATTCCTGAATGAGTTCCATCACCAGTTATGCTTCTTCCATCACAATTAATTGTTACATTATCCACACTTCCTTTTGAAATAAAGTCTATGATAATTCCATCTTCATCATCACAATGCATGTCCCCAAGAATTGTGACCTCTTTATCATTAAAATCAGCATCAATCACAGTTCCACAATCAAAAATTGTTTCATAATAATGGCTTGATGGGTGTGGCTCATAATCAAGACTATAAGACTTAGGAGGATTTTGCCCAGGTATTGGTGTTCCTCCGTAAACACTTACATTATAATCATCTTTAGGAGTATTATTGTAATTATCTTCAGTGTAATCACTCCAAAAGTTTCCTAGAATTGAATCATTCCAATCATTGTCTCCAATATCATAAGCATTGTTGCCATTAGTGTTATTAAAGTAATTATAATAAATCACTCCTCCAGTACTTGTAGAAGTAATATTTATTCCAAGAGAATTGTCTATTAAAAGATTGTGAGATAAAAAGGAATTGTCTGCATTTTCTAAATAAATTCCAGTTGAAAAATTATAAACAGGGCATCTTTCAATACTCACATTGTCAACATTTGTAGCATTGATTCCCATGTAAGACCCAGTTCCATTAATGATATAATTATTACAATCCAAATCAACATTATTATCGATAATATTCAATCCATTAGGATTACATCCAGATAAATCATTTAACGAGCTTATTTCTGTATCTCCAATAAGTTCATCTCCACACCTTATAACAGCAAGAGGTAGATAATCCTCAACACTTCCAGAGATCTTTGAGCTGTAAGTTGAGCTCCAAGGTGTGAAATCGTCTCCAATTCCATCTCCTGTTCTATCTGTAGCATTTCTTTGATTGTAATAGCTTCCCCATAAATTACCTCCTAAACATCCTTCAACATAACTTTTCTCATCGCAGTTATAGGTTGTATTCCAGAAATTATCTCCAATGACTCCACTATCATTCGCATCTAAGGTATTATTGAAAAAATTATCATAAACAAGATTATTGTCAGCGCCAGACTCAAAGCTTACTCCAATGGAATTATTCTCAATAATATTTCCAATAAAATGATTATTATCTGTGTCTATTTGTAATCCTGTATTAATGTTGTCAAAAATGTGGTTTTCCTCAAACAAATGGTGTCCTCCAGCAAAACTTTCTAAGATAACTCCATAGTCATTGTTATAAAAAGTATTAAAAGTAAAGTTATTGTAATCATTGCTTCCAGAGCTATCACTCTGCAATCCAATTGTATTATTTTCTAAGGTATTATTAGAAAAAACATTATAATCTACATCAAAATCTATAAAAAACCCTGAACTACTTGCTACATAAGAATTATTGATCAAAATGTTATTTGTTATATTAGATTGGGTAATGTCTGCAAGGAATATCCCGTTACTATTATCCTCTAAATTATTGTTGGTTACCTGGAAATAATCATTTGCTCTTTCAAACCCATACAAATAAATACCATTTCTTGAACCTAATGATTGGCCTAATCCATTTCCAGTTGCATTATTTGAATCTATTACTAAATTTTGACCATCATAAATTTCTAATCCATTTAGAACATTATTATGCAATTCATTTCCTGATACCTCTCCTAGCTGAGAAGTATCATAATTAATATGAACCCCAGATCCAGAATTATTTATTGCGGTATTATTTGTAAAGATAGGAATCTGATAACGTAAGTAAAATCCAGTAGATGTTGTATCTACACCATTATGGCTTGCTGTGTTGTTCGTAAAATTAGCTAGATTATCTGAGAAATAAACTCCCTCTTCATCATTAAATTCAAAAATATTATTTGTGAAAGTGTGATGACTTGAATAAAGGTCTGTATATATCCCTCTCCCATTTCTAGAAACATTATTCCCATCAAACAACAAATAATCACTAGAATAAACATAAATTCCATCCCCATCATAGGAATTTAATATCTTATTTTCAGTAATATTATTGTTACTGAACCTTTGTAAGTACAATGCTCCGTTGGAATCTAGTGATGCACCAGTATTTTCAACAAAATTGTATTCGATAGTATTATTTTCATCTCCAGAACCCCCTCCATAAGCCTTTATACCTACATCCCATGTCTCTGATATATTATTATTACTTATATTAGAATACTTTATTCCAGAAATATGAATTCCTCTATAAGTATTGTAAAAGTTACTATTTTTGATTGTAGTGTTTACACTTTCATAAAGAACAAGGTAATCAGAATATCCTATTCCATCATTTTCAACAGTAATATTATCAAAAATAGAATTGCTTACATTACACAAAATTATTTGAGAGTAATTGTCCAAATGACTCATAAACAACCCATTTTCATTATTCAAATATAATAATGGTTTACCCTCTCCTGCAATATTAGTAGTATCAAATTCATTACTGCAATCACTAACACCATACAATGACTGAGAATCATAAGGAAGGCTAAAAGACTCTAAGGAATTATTTGTTGCATTATTTTCTTTAAAAGTATTGTATTGATTGTATCCCTCATCATGATGGTTTGTAGATGTGCTCCTCATTAAATTAAACCCTATATTATTATTATGTGCATCATTGCCTGTGAAATTATTATACTGGTTTCCGTTGCTAAAAGTAGTTCCTGTTCCTCCAAGAATATAAAATCCAAAATTATTATTGTTATTTGCTGTATTGTTTATGAACTCATTGTAATCACAATCATCATATATCTTAAATCCCGCATAATAGGCATTTGTATTTTTCTGGCTGTTTGCAGTATTATTAACTACATTATTATAATCAGAACTAACAAAATAAAAATTATTATAGCTATTTGAATTTGCAAGATTGTTTGTAATGTTATTGTTATTTGAGTCAGATAAATAAATACCATTAGTATTTGAAGAAGCATTATTAGTGTGGATTATATTGTAGTTAGAAGAAGATAAAAAGACACCATTTGTATTATCATTGGCATGGTTTTGTGTTAGATTATTATTTTCTGAAGATAAAAAGTAAAGGCCATAAGAGTTATCATAAAGGGAATTGTTGTAAAGGGAATTGTTTTGCAAATTATCCAAACGAATCCCGTACTCAAAATTAGCAACAACGCAATTCTTTATTGTATTGTTATCATTTCCATCCAAATAAATACCTCTATTCTGTGTTGTTCCGGTATTATTAATTAAATGGTTATTACAATCAAATATTTTATTCGTAAAATTAATTGGGTCATTTATACAATAAAAGGTTCCTCCGGTTCCAGAAACCTCTGCACCCTGGGTTAAATCAACATAACTACAACTAGGATTATTTAGCTTTGTCTCACAATCACTACAATTTACGCAAGAACAATTAGGTTCAGTAATTGTCACATTATCACTTATTAAAAAGGAATCAGAATATTGC
>WJLC01000037.1 GCA_014728745.1 Candidatus Pacearchaeota archaeon | reverse complement strand
TTCAAATTTTTGTAGTTCTTTTAGAGCCTTTTTAATATCCTTATAATAAACTAGCTTATATGAAAAATTAGAAAATACATCACTCTAATGTGCCAAAATACTAGAACGCCCCGACCGGGAGTCGAACCCGGGTCTTGACCGCGACAGGGTCATATTCTAGCCGTTAAACTACCGAGGCTTAACTAATAAACAATAAGTAAAAATGTTTAGAATTATTTTTAAACCTTGCTATTTGCTTTATGCTGAATTCAGTGCAGAAGTATACTTTTTTTCAGATATCTTCTTAGATTTTCTCATTAATGGGAAAAACCAATGAGGCTTTTCTACCTCATAATTAGTCTCAATATCTTCCCAACTCAAGATAACAGGATTCTTATTTTCTCCAGGTGTTATTAAAAAAGGCTTTCTTCTTTTGTATACTGCATCTGGCTGGCTTACATCATAAGTATCTAATCTCCCTAAAAGTGAATAAGGATGTCCTTTATTATGGGCTAATTTGAGAATTGCAGGAATTCCTGTTTCAAGCCTTAGTCTTCTGCTTGCATGAGTGCTTGAATGAATCCCAATCTTTTCAGCAAGGTCCATTGCTAATCTTTTGCTTGAGGATAATTCGTAATTCTGGGCGTTTTTATTTCTTAGAATCTTTGAAGTGAAAAGATAGTGATATCTGTCATTTTCATAAATTGTTTGCATATCAGACACAATCATTTCATAAAATCTAGATGAGGGCTTAATTATTGTTTTTTTAACTGAATCCAAAACTTGAGATTCATCAAATGAAACAAGTCCTGAACGCTTTTTCAAACACTCTACTAGTTCTTGTGCGTATTTTTCTTCCATTTTTAGAAGATGTTTATTCGCCTTATAAAGATTATTACAAGAATATTACTAAAATAATTAAATCACATTAACCTTTAAAAACTGCAAAATCCTGATATAAATGATTAAAAGATGGTGTTGAAAAGAGATTTTACAAGGAGATTGAATAGGATTATTCTAATTTCTTTTAGTATTTTTTTAGTTGCTATAGCAGGTTATTTTCTAATGTCTTTTCAAACACAAATTAATACAATTGATGCAATTTTGCTCAGTGTAAGAAGCCTACTGGATAATGCAGTATGGAGTTCTTTAAAAGGTAGCATAAGCGGAATGTACTTTTTATTCATAACTCAGCTTATAACATTTATAATAGCAATAATTGCGCTTCTCTTTGCATTTTATTATACCTCTCAAAGATATCTTGTGGAAAAGAAGAATTCTCTTGTAGATGAATTAACTCAACTTTACAATAGAAAGGCGGTATTTTTTGAATTGAAAAGGGAATTGAAAAAAAGTGAGAGATTTCATCATCCAACTTCTGTGGTAATGATTGACATAGACTTTTTCAAAAAATATAATGATAAAAATGGCCATGTTGCAGGAGACAGGCTTCTTAGAAGACTTGGAAAAATTTTGAAAAAAGAAATAAGAGATTATGATATTGTTGGGAGATATGGTGGAGAGGAATTCATAATTGTTTTTCCTGAAACAGACCTTAAAACTGCTTCTGAAGTTTCAGAAAGAATAAGAAGTAAGATACAAGAGACTAATTTTTATGGCAAAGAGAAAATGCCTGGAAAAAAAGTCACAGTAAGTATTGGTGTTGCACAAGTGCCTCCACTTACAAAAATGAAAAGAGATACTATTGTTAAAAAAGCTGATAAAAGATTATATGAGGCAAAGAACACTGGAAGAAATCAGGTTGTATATAATAAATAAATTATCTATTTCTGTTTTGAAGTAATCTTTTTCTTACCATTCATATATGGCTGAAGAACTTTTGGTATAGTGATTGAGCCGTCTTTGTTTTGATTGTTCTCCATTATTGCAACTAATGCTCTTGAGGTTGCAATCACTGTGTTATTTAGGGTGTGAGCAAAATACCTCTTACCATTGTTATCAATTTTAATATTTAATCTTCTGGCTTGAGCAGATTCCATGTTTGTTAAAGATGTTACTTCAAAGTATTCATTTCTCCTAGGACTCCAACATTCTAGATCACATGATTTTGCCTTTAAATCAGCTAAGTCTCCTGAGCAACATTCTAAAACTCTGAAAGGAATTTTTAATCGTTTAAATATTTCAACAGACATCTTAAGCATTTTGTCATACCATTTGTAAGAATCCTCAGGTTCGCAAATAAGAATCATCTCTTGCTTGTTGAATTGATGAGTTCTGTAAATGCCTTTTTCATCTATTCCATGAGAGCCAATTTCCTTTCTAAAGCACATGCTGTATCCTGTTTGTTTTACTGGAAGATCTTTTCCAACTATTGTTTTATTTATGAATTGACCAATTAATGGATGTTCAGATGTGGCTATTAAGTATAAATCCTCATCTTCAATTTTGTAAGACAATTGCTCAATTTCTTCATTTGAATAAACCCCATTCAAAACCCTTTCTCTAATCATTAAAGGTGGTTCAACATATTCAAAACCTTTCTTAGTCATATAATCTCTTGCATAATTAATCAAAGCCATGTTTAACAGCGCTAAATCTCCTTTAAGATAATAAAAGCCTGTTCCAGATGTTTCTGC
>WJLC01000036.1 GCA_014728745.1 Candidatus Pacearchaeota archaeon | reverse complement strand
TATATATTCTTTTTTTACCATTTTTTTCAACCACTTCTTCAAAAAAATGTTTTCCTCCTTTTTGTTTGATCCTGTTTAACTGCCCCCTTATTGTAGATTTTTCTTTTCCAAGCATTGCAGCCAAATCCTCATAACTCAATTTCATATCTGTATTTAGCATTACCCATAAAATAGCCCTCTCTGTAACTGAAAATTTGTCTAAATTTGGTGTTTGAACACCTGTTTGAACAGGTGTTTGCACAGGTAAAACAGCTGTTTGTTTATTGGACAGCCGTTTGGGTGTTTTAAACAGGCTGTTTGAATTCATGCCCCCTACAAAAGAAAGAATATTTTTTATGCCTTCAAGCTCTGCTTTTATCGTCGATAAGTCTTCTTTTAGATCTTCTATGTCCTTTTGCTGCATATTCTTCTCAGAATCTAGGTGTTTAATCCAACCACTTACAGAATGAATATCTTTTTTAACATCCTCAAAACCTTTTTTTGTGGATTCTTCTAGTTCATCAACCTTTTTTTTATCACTTTTGCCAAATAAAAACTTAAAGAGCATAACATAATATTGGAAAACTAGTTTAAAAACCTTTCCTGCCGTCGATAAAAACTTTTTATTTCTCGTCGATAAAAAAGAAATTTTTTTAGTCAAGATGTGTCGAAAAAACCCAAAAACACCCAAATAAACAGCTGTTTATTCAAAAAAACAAACATAAACAGCCTGTTTAAACAGCTTTGGACAACCTTAAACACCTTAAACACCCAAGAAATTTTTTTCCAAAAAATATAAACAACCAAAAAAAACAGACAAGAATCTCCGTCGATAAACACAAATAAACAGCATAAACACCTGTTCAAACACCCGTGTGTCGAAGTGTTTACGACACATCAACAACTAACAAAGCTAACCTAAGTGCACAACATGGGCAACATTCAAAATTAATATCAAAAATTACCGGAAAAATTACCTGTAAAATTTACAATCCTTTTTGCCTTGAAAAGATATTTTTGATTTTTGAATCACATAAAAGATTATAAACTAATTTTCTTTTTTCAACAAATGGAATTAGAAAATATGGGTTTAGATAAAAGAGATCAAATAATAACCTGCAGCAGGGATTGCTATTTTATGATAGAATATTCTTCCATGAATCTATGCACAATTTTTCCTAGCTCTAATCCTCCCCCAATGTGCTTTTCAGCAGCTTATCCAGGTGCTCCCTGCAGATTTGATCAAACTAAACAAAGAATGAACCAAATTGAAAAAAAGGCAATGAATGATAAATATATTGAAAAGATCTTAAAAGATTTAAGCAAGGCTAGAAAACCTAAAGCAAGAGGATAAATCAATCAAATAACAAAGCTAACCTAAGTACAAGAAGACATTAAATACATAATTAACCCCAAAAATATAGGAAAAATAATAAAACATAAAATGGCAAAATCAATTGGAGATATTTTAAAAGCAGAACTTGAGGGAAAGCAGATAAGAGATGAAAATGGAGAGATCTATACCCTAAAGAATTTAATGTGCACTCCTAAGAGGTTTGGAGGCATTAGAAAAATATTTTATACAGCAAAGTATGAAGATAAGGAAATAAAAGTAGTTAACCTGGCAGAATCATATTTAAGTGAGCATGAATTATTAGATTCTGAATAAAAAATGAATATATGCATAAACCTAACCTAAGTTCACAACAAATCCCTTATTCTGACATTTATGTGTAAAAACTTCGCATAATACAGATTATGCGAACCCTGTCTAAACTCCCTAGTAATCGCTCATTTTTATAAAGAAAGTTCCCCCAATTAGTTTTAGAAAGAGACTAGAGTAATAAAATCATTTAGAGAGGACTAAGTTAAGCTAAGTGCACATTAAATACTTTAGTCACTACAAAAAATAAATTTACTTAAATGTAGTAACTAAAATGGATTCAGAAACTTTTTTAGAAAAAATAAGAGTTGAATTAAAAATCTCAAAAAATTCAAAATACACAATTACCAAATATTTGAAAGCAAATAAAAATTTGTTAGAGTTTACAAAAAAGAATCCAGAGGAAATAACAACAAATGATGTTAAATTATATGTAGCAGATAAATTATCAGATAAAGCTGCAATGTCAATAATTCAATTTTTAGCTGCAATAAAGTTAGCATATAAGAACATATTTGGAAAGGATTTGACAGCAAACATCAAACGGCCAAAAAGAGAAAAAAAATTGCCTGCTGTTTTAACAAAAGATGAAGTTAAACAACTGGTTGATGCAATTTCAACAAAAAAGAGCAAATTAATGATTCAGATGATTTATGCTTGCGGATTTCGTGTTTCTGAGCTAACCAACTTAAAAATAGTTGATCTGAATTTTAATGAAATGATTGGACATGTTAGGCAAGCAAAAGGAAGAAAGGACAGGGTGTTTAATATTCCAGAAAAGCTGTCCAAAAAACTCCAAAAACAAGTAGATAAACAGCGTTTAAACAACCAAGAATATCTATTTAGTGGCCCAAAAGGAAAATTAAGCACAAGAAATATCCAAAAAATAGTCCAAAAAGCAGTAAAAAAAGCAGGAATTGAAAAAGAGGTTCATCCTCATACCCTAAGGCATAGTTTTGCCACGCATCTTTTAGAAGCAGGAACAGATATTAGAATAATTCAAGAACTTTTAGGGCATTCAGATCTTTCAACAACACAAATATATACTCATATCTCTACAGAACAATTAAAGACAATTAAATCTCCTTTAGATAGACTATGAAAAGAAATAAATCCTTGAGAAAACAGTGTCTTGAAAGAGATAAATTTACTTGCTAAAAATGTTTTTGCATGATAAAACAGGAAAAATGCTTGAAATCCATAATAAAAAACCCCTTGTTTTTGAAGGACAAGACGAACTAAAAAATTCTATTGTTCTCTGTAGGGATTGCCACCATTACGCTCCAAATAATTTAGGAGAATTTAATGAGTATATTAAAGAAGAATGTACCGGAACTATGACAATAATCACTAAAATTTTACAGGAACTTAACTCAAAATGACAAGAATGTGGATGACCAACCCAAAAAAACTTTGCAGACAACACCTATTAGGAGAACATAAGGAGCTTCATCAATTAATTGGCAGCCTAAACAAGGGCAAGTCTGTAAAAGGACATATTGAAAAAGGCCAGGTTGAAATTCATAATATTAAAAAGAGACACAAACAACTTGTCAAGGAAATGGCAAGACGAGGATATAAACACAATTCACCTCTTCCAAAATTCAAAGATTACAAGGCAGGCAAAATAAATATTTTTGAAAACGAAAAAGAGCTTGTGAGAAGATGTAAGGAATGCAGGAAATTAGCTAAGAAGTAATTTTAAATAGCACTTCCTCTTACTATTAATTATGTGTTGGACAATGCCTATATCCCTAATTATGGCAATTCTTGGATTTTGCATTTGCAGGATATTTATGGTATAAAAAAGAGAGTAAATTGCTTTGGATCCCAATAGCTTATTTTGGAGTGATGGAGTTATTACAGTTTCTCACATATTTTTATTTAGACGCATGCACCCCAACAAATCAAATATTAACTTTTTTGTCTTATCTTCATATTTCTTTTCAGCCTTTTTTTATAAACGCACTTATGCTATATTTTGTACCTAAAAATTTTAGAAAAAAGATTATTGGTTGGGTTTTCTTTATAGCATTTATAGCAACAATTCTAATGCTAGTAAGGATTTACCCTTTTGATTGGGCTGGATCTTGCACCATTGGAACTGTCCTATGCGGTGAAAGACTTTGTTCAATTCCCGGAAGCATACATCTTGCATGGGAAATGCCAATTAATGGAATTGGAGGCATAATTGCATGGACATACACCTTATCTGTATTCCTAATACCTTTAAGTTATGGAGCATGGAAAGCAACAGCATACAATGTGTTAGCAGGGCCGGTAATCGCAAGGGCATTAACAAGCAATCCCAATGAATGGCCTGCAGTATGGTGTTTATTATCAGTAGCCTATATATTTTTAATAATCATTCCAGGATTCAAAAAATTACTTACTCAAAAGAAATGGTACTTTTGGAAATATCCTAAATAACATAAGAAAAAGTGTTTAAATACCTAAACACCTGTTTAAAACACTGCCACACTATTTCACCCTTTCAATATGTGCTCTTTTTTTACCATGAACTTCTTCTGTTAGAACAATTTTTAACAAATTAACAAGCAAACTCTTCTTTACCTCTCTCATTGTGAAATAAGGTTTTCCCCTGCCTTGACAATAAACTTCTGCAGAGTAGGTCTTTCCCTTATTTAGTTTATTTAAGGAACTAATTTCTTCTGTTTCAAAATATTTTCTTTCTTTAAAGCAATCTTCATAAATTAGTTTTGGTTGTTCTTTTGCCATGGCCTTGTTTTATAAAATCTCTTATTTAAATACTTTTATTCTTTAGTCAATAGAATTTATCCATTCCCATGTTTTTGTAGCAAGAGTTTCCCTTTGTTTGTTTCTTTTTTCTGGGGCAACTCCTTTGAATTCCTCTTGAATTGCACTATCTAAAATCTCTCTTGCTCTTTTTTGAGTAACACTATACCTAATATACTCTTCAGGTGCCCTGTATTTTCCATTAACATTTTCAAAGCATACATAGGTACCTTTTTTACCCTCTAATCCCTCAAGGAAATCAGGATCATGAATTATTCTCACAATTCTTTCATAAATGTTTTTGAATTTTTTAACTTTGTCAGATAAAACCCCAAACCCTTTCTGATGATACTCTAAAGAGATCTCTCCAGATTCTCTATTTTCATGTTTCATTATCATTAATCTTGTTGGTCTATCTGTCATAAAATCATAAAAACACTATTTTTAATTAAATTAACTAAATAATTTAACTTGAGAAGGGTTTAAAATTCTAAGATTCAACACCCAAAACTGTCCAAATTCTCCACCAGGTATTCCTCTTAGGCTCATTCTTTTTTCTGCCCCCATTTCTTCTATGAAATCGTTCAAAGAAGTCAAATCCAGTTTAAATGACATTTGCGTTTGCCTGTCAATTTCTCCAAGATTTATTTCTGGCACATCCCTGTAATCAGCTTTTTCAGACATTTTTAGAAATCTTTCATAATCTCCTATCTCTCTCCTCCTTGCATGAGGGTATAAATTATACTTTATTCTTACTTCTTTGTGGTCTACTAAGAATTGAGGATCAAGAATTGTTCTTGCTTTCTCATCCATGTATTCTAGCCTAACACTGCCAATTTCTCCCTCATTATCACTAAGAGAAAAATAAGCATTTTCTTTTTTCACTCCTAGGGTAAGTTCTTCTCCCATCATAAACCTCGTGCATATTTAAAAAAAATCAAAGAGTATAAAAACATTATTATTCTTTAAAGTATAATGAAAAAGAAGCACACACTAAAGAAAATAATGGTGATATCAGCATTAATTCTACTACTTATTTTTTCAATAGAGATTTATAATAATAGCCAAGAACAAAACCAAGAAAACAACACAATAGTTGGAGGGCAAAGAGATATTCATGGATGTTTAATTGCTGCAGGATACTCATTTAACGAAACCTACGGAATTTGCGTAAGGCAATGGGAATTAAATGAGACAGACGAGAAGATTTTAACCATTGCTAAGGATTATTATCAAGAAGAGTATGGCCTTACTTATGTTGGTTCTGTGAAACAAGGCATGGGGGAGTATATAATGTTTTTAGAAACAGAAGGAAGACCAAGAACAATTGACATTTACTCCTTAGATTTAATCAAAAAAGTTCTTTCCCCTGAAAAATGCCTTGACATGAAAGGCACTCTTGTAAATGCTGCAGAAAGAATAAAATGCAGAGACAATGAATCCCTTATGGGAAGAGTAGATGAATTTATCACCCCAAACATCTGCTGTGTTCCTTATGAATTGCATTATTGCACCCCAAATCAAAGAAATGTAGATGCATGCATAACACTATGGGACCCTGTTTGCGGATATCCTGATGAAGAGACTTTTTCAAATAGCTGTTTGGCATGTAACTCAGAGCAAATAGATTATTACATTAAAGGAGAGTGTGATGAGTTTCAAGGTTAAAAATCCTAAAGTAGTGGTTTATTCTATTATTGCATTATTTTTTCTTTACCTTACTTTTGCCGTTGACTGGCTGTTTATTATTCCTGCAGTAATCATTATGTTTATTAATCAAAAAGAATTAATGAAAAAATCTAAATAAATAAAATAAAAAACAAAATGAACATATCTGTGAGAAAAGGGCTGGGGTTTGGATTAACTTCAGGAATAATTACTACCCTCGGTTTGCTTGTTGGGTTAAATGCAGGAACACATTCAAAGCAAGTTGTTTTAGGAGGAATTTTAGTTGTGGCAATAGCAGATGCTTTGTCTGACGCTTTAGGAATGCATGTTTCAGAAGAAGCTGGAAGTAAGACAACAACAAACAAGCAAATTTGGTCTTCAACATTTTCCACAACCTTTTTCAAATTTTTATTTGCCTTAAGTTTTGCTGTACCTGTCTTGATATTTGATTTATCCACAGCTGTTTTAGTAAGCATTGTCTGGGGAATCCTTCTTTTATCTTCTTTTAGTTATGCAGTTGCTAAAAAAAGAGAGCAAAACCCTTTTTATTCTGTTTTTGAGCATGTTGCTATTGCAATTGTAGTAATTGTTTTAACGTATTTCATAGGAAATTGGGTTTCTACTTGGGCTGTTTAAACAATAAACAGTGTTTTAAACAGCAAATAAGAATAAAAAATAAAATATTAAAAAAATAAAAAATAAAATCATGCAAAAAGCATGTTATGTTTATTGTTCTCTCTTCTTAGAATAGCACTCTTTACAATAAACTGGCTTGTCTCCTGTTGGTTTAAAAGGTACTTGGCAATCTCTTCCACATTCTGCACAAGTTGCATCATGCATTTGCCTGTTCCTTCTTCTCCTTGGACTACCACTGCCAAAGCTTCTCTTTCTCTTGCTTCTGAAACAATCTTCACAAAAAACATCTCTGTCTTTTTCAGGTTTAAAAGGAACTTCGCATTCTTTTCCGCATTTGGAGCAAGTTGTCTTGTAAAGCTTTCTGCCTTGATCATCTTCTCCAACTTCTTCTGTATCTGAATCTTCAGAATCTTCTTCTGGCTTTTCAGAATCTAAATCTTCGCCTTTTTCTTCAGGCTTAGATTCCTCAGAATCTTCTGATTCTTTTGAATCATTTTCATCTTCCTTGCCTTCAGATTCTTTTGAATCTTCTTCAGAAG
Source organism: Candidatus Pacearchaeota archaeon (assembly GCA_014728745.1). Taxonomy (GTDB): domain Archaea; phylum Nanobdellota; class Nanobdellia; order Pacearchaeales; family GW2011-AR1; genus WJLC01. Next base: position 2,369 of record WJLC01000036.1, on the reverse strand, counting down.
TAGCTTGTTCCTGTTCTTCTTCAGACTTATCTTCAGAGTTTTCCTCTGCATCTGTTTCAGGAGCCTTTTCTTTTTCTTCTGTCATTTTCTTTTCCTCCATTCTATCTATCTTTCTAAGCTAACCCTTTAAGGCTCAACTCTATTTATCTGAAAAAGAAACACCTTTTAAAGCTTTGTATTCACTACTGCAATATTAAAAGAATCACAAAAACCTATATAAATCTGCAAGAGTTTAATTGAATCATGAAAGAAAAAGAGGCCTGTTGCAAGTGTGGGTATTTAGAGGCAAGCAATAAAAAATTTGGATTAGTTTTTTGTAATGTTTGTCTGAAATTCTGCCCAAATAACCCAGAAAAAGTAGATGAGTATATTGAAGAAAAAGCAGATTTTACTGCATTAAAACCCTTTAGAGAATACACTAAAACAAGAGGACAAAGTCAAAAGTCAGGGATGATTAAAAAAGCATCACAAGGAAAAGCAATGTCAAGACCTCCTTTTGGGTACACTCTTAAGAATGGAAATCTTGTACCGGCCCAAAATTCAAAAGAAGTTGAGGAGATTTTTGAAGAATTCCTTAACTCAGGAGCATCCTTAAATAAAATAGCAGGAAAGCACAACCTTTCAGTAAACGGGTTAAAAAAGATTTTGAATAATTTCACATATATTGGAAAGATAAATTTCAATAATCAGATTTACAATGGCAATCACAAACCTCTTGTCTCTTCAATACTTTTTAATAAAGTCCAAGATAAGTTAGAGAAAATAACTAAAAAATCTAATAAAAAATAAAAGAGCAACTATCTCTTAGAACTCTGTCTTTTGCTTCTGGCTTTTGAATCTCCAGGCTTATTAGGCTCTTTTCTTCTAACATCTGCAACAAGCAAATGCCTATCATATTCTAAAAAAGCCTCTGTTAATTCTTTTGATTTTGCAAATTTTGAGATTGCTTTGGCTAAAGCAAGCCTTGCAGCACTTATTTGGCTTTTGTTGCCCCCACCTCTAACACTTATATCAACATCAAAATTAATTTTGCCTAAAATCTTCTCAGCAATTCTTAAGGGCTCTGATAGCCTTAGTTTATCAAATTTATGAAGAGTGTTGTAATCTCTATTATTAAGAGTAATTTTTCCCTCACCTTCTGAGATCATTGCTCTAGCAACTGAGCTTTTTCTCTTTCCTGATTCTACTATTTTTTTCTTACTCATTTTGCAAACTCCTTTACTTTTGAAAATTTCATTGGGTTTTCTTTTCCTGCTTTTATTATTTTAGAAGTATCAACTTCTTTTGGAATTCCTGTGTAACATTTTATTCTCTTGAATGCTTGTTTGCCTCTTCCAGATCTGTGATCAGGAAGCATCCCCCTAATAGCTCTTTTCACAATCCTATGGCTCTTTCTAATATGTTTTGGCCCTTTTTGACTGTGTCCTATTCTTCCTCTTTTTTTCTCAAAATTCTCCTTAATATTTCTTTTGTTTCCTGAAATTATCACATCATTGCAATTTACTATTGCAATCTCCTCTCCTTTTAGTGCTTGCTTAGCAGCATAACTAGCTAATCTTCCTAAAACTGCGCCTGAGCCATCAATTACTTTCATTTTATTGGTTTTTATCTAATAACCTTAATGTCCTTTGCATCAGGATTTGATTTAATTTCATTAAGTATTGTATTTGTTTCGCAACCTGCCTTTTTTAGTTTTTCCTCAGCTCGTTTTGAGAATTTAAAAGCAGAAATTTTTATTTTCTTGCTCACATCTCCTTGAGAAAGAACCTTGCCTGGGATAACAATCTTCTCACCTTTTTTTGTTTTTTTATCAATTTCACTTAAATTAATGCATGTTTTTATTCTTCCAGGTCCAGAAAGAATTCCAGCAATTTTAGTCCATTTCGGATTTTTCTTAGCAGCTATTATTGTGTTAACTAATACAGGGTTTGTTTTTTTTCTTAACTGCTTTTCAATTTTTGTCTTTGTTTTTTTCATTTTGTTTTTATTTGTTTTATTATTTATTAGCAGAAAAATTCTTTCCTGCTATCGCCGAGCATTCAACTCGCAGGTATAAAATGCAGTTTATTTTGCTTTATAAAGATTACTAATGCGGAGTAAAGGATTCGAACCTTCGTAGGCACTAAGCCAACAGATCTTGAGTCTGTCCCGTTTGACCGCTCCGGCAACTCCGCATCTTTTAACCGCTCTCATTTGACCACGCATGGGCGAATGAGCTAGGAATTGCACAGCAATTTCTTGTCCGGCAACTCCGCATAAATTTATATTAAATTATTGCTATAAAAACCTTTAGCATTCAAATAACACCTAAAGAACGAACCAAATAAATATTTTTAGAAAATAAATCAGACATATTGCCCAACTATGCT
>WJLC01000035.1 GCA_014728745.1 Candidatus Pacearchaeota archaeon | reverse complement strand
TCTTTTAGGTCTGTGGCAGTTACTTTTTTTATTACAACCATGTTAATATAAAAACATCACCTATCTTTTTAATTCTTTTCTTATGCTTTTTCAGATTTTCCTTCTAAATTCATCTTATGTTCCTTATTCAAAGATTCCAAACAAGTAATTAAGCATTTTTTGCCTTGTTAACTTGCTCTTCAGAAATTTTTCCTTGCGGCTCTTCTTTTTCTTCTGGTTTTCCAGGAACTTTCCCTGGCGCCTTTTCAGGTTCTTCTTCACTTGTTCCCTCTTCTTTTTCTTCCTTAACATTAGCTAATTCCATTATCTCACCCTCATTCACTATTTCTTTTTCTTCTTTCTTTTCAATTGCTTTCTTTTGCCTGTCTGTCATTTTTTTATCTTTTTCTCTTTGAAGCTTTCTTATTCTCTTTTTAGGAAGAGGTTTCTTGATAGATATAGGTAATATTCCTGATTTAAACTCTATCTCTGCTATTTTTAATGCATCAAATTTAATATCTTCTAAATCTTCTTGCTTTATTTTAATTAGCAAAGGTGCATTCATTGCAATCTGCAATGCTCTTGCTCCTAGAATTCTAGCAACTTCATATTTACTGAAATTTTCTGTTTTTTTAACTGCATTCATTTTTTAATCCTGTTACCTAATATCTTAAACCTTTATTATAAATGCTTTTTTATTTGTTTGAAAATATTGTTCCAAACTTTTTCATTCATATCCAATACCTCTGACATTTGGTCAATTGTCAAAGAACTTTCTTCACCTTTTTGAATCGATGATATGCTTCCTTCATAACTTCCTATTGTAACTCTTGCTTCAATGATGTCCTCTTCTTCTCTTGTAGGATCAACAATGAATTTATCTCCTATCTTGTATATTGTTAGTGAAAGTGGTATCTCCTTAGTCAATGGTATGCTTTTGTCAGTATGTTCATCATGAAGAAGCTTTTCTTCTTTTTCATCATATTTAGGCATTTTAGCATTTTTTAATGCGATTACTGTCCCAATAGCAGCAGCATCAAGTATATTTCCATCGTCGTTAATAGAATAAATATCAATGAAAATAGTCCAAACTTTTTCTCCTTCTTTTATGCATAGTTTTTCAAAATCAATAAAACCGCTTTCTCTTATACATCTATCAATAACTCTTCCAATCTCAATTGATTCTATTCCTGGTCTTCCTCTTTCAACTCTTGGAGAGCTTAAAGGAAGTAATTCTGCAGTTGTGATAAGATTTCCTTTGTCAGGAGAATCTGGATATGGTTCCATAACACCCATTTTCACACCTACTATAACTTCTGTTTTACCTAGTTTAACTTTTACTGAACCTTCTGCTTTTTTAGATATGTCCATTTCTATTTCCAAGTCCCTGAATTCATCAGGATCTCTTCCATCAAATCTTTTATCTTCTAGTAAATATTGTCTTATTCTATTTGCAGTTATTGTTGGTGTTTCCATTTTATTTATTCACTTTTCTCCTTGTTTTTATCTTTGTCTTTATCTTCATCTACACTCTCTTCATTTCCCAATGATTCTTTTAGTGCTTTTGTTTGTATTTTCTTTATTTCTTCGCAAGCTTCTTCTGCTAATTTTATAGCTTCTTTAAGTTGCTTTTTGTCTATTTTACCGTCTAATTGAATATGAGTAAGTTCTTTGTCAGAAGTCATTGAGATTGGAATATCTGTTGCTCCTTCTCCTTCTTCAAAATCCTCTTCTTCTTTGCTTAGGTCAACAACAACATTTTTGTCTAATTTTCCCACTGAAATACTTGATATAAGCCCTTTCATTGGTATTCCTGCATGTGCAAGAGCCATTGATGCCGCATTAATCCCTGCACATCTAGTTCCTGCATCTGCTTGTATTATATTAATGTGAACATCAACAACAGTGCTTGGAAATTTTTCTAGCATTACTGCAGGTTCTAAAGCCCACTGAGTTATTTTCCCAATTTCCATGCTTCTTCTGCTTGGACCTGGCCTTATTCTATCTGAAACAGAAAAACTATTCATAGTATATGTGCATCTCAAGACACCTTTTTCAGGATCTTGCTTGTGCTGTGGATGCATTTGCCTTGGCCCATAAACAGCTGCTATTGCAATAGTATCTCCTGTAGAGAACATTGCACTTCCGTCTGCATTAGGAATAATTCCTACTTTTGCTTTTATTGGTCTGTGCTCATTATTTTTTCTTCCATCTGGTCTTTTGAAATTTTTAGCCATTTTTTATTTTTTCTTCTCCTTTTTGTTTTCTTTTTTATCATTATCTTCTTCATTCTTTTTTTCAGATTCTTTACTCTCTTCAGATTTCTCTGACTTTTTAGCTTTTTCACTTGATTTAGTTTTGGTTTCTGTTTTGCTAGCCTTAGTTTGACTTGGCTTGTTTTCCTCAAACCATTTTTCAACTTCTTCAGTTAATCCACTGATAAAAGATTTTTTAGTTACAAATATAATTGCCTTTTTTGCAAGCAATTCATTATCAATTTTGTCTCCTTTTATCCAAACTAATCCGTTTTGTCCAACAGTTATATTACATCCGGTGTTTTCTTTTATTAATTTTATCATGCTTCCTTCTTTTCCAATAACTCTAGGAACCTTGTTTGAATTTATCTTAATAATTATTCCCTCGTCGATTTTTCCTAAGGATCTTGATTTTATTGTTAAATCAACCCCTCTCTTATTAACTCCTTGAATTTTAAAAACAGCAACATCTCCTATGTCCATAACTTCTTCTAAATTATTTTTGTTAACAAATCTAGGAACTTCTGTCAAAGATAGAAATGCTGATTCTGCTGCATCAATATCAACTCTCCACCCATTGAATGTTAGTTCATCAACTTTTCCAATAACCATGTTTCCTCTTCGTGGATGATATACTCCGGATAAGGGAATAATTTTAATCAGCTTTGCTGATTCATCAGCTAAGCCATATCTCATAGCAATTATTTGCTTGCCTTTTTTCTTTGTTCCTTCTCCAGGAAGTTTATCACCTTCTGCAATAACTTCACCTGGAACAACAACTTTTCTCTTTCCCATATTATTCTGATTTAGATTCTCCTTTTTTAATGTTTGCTTTTTCACTCTTTTTTGATTCCGCCCCATTCCCCTTATTTTCTTTAATTTCCTCTGTAATGGCGCTTCCATGAGTGATTGAATTTAGTTTATCATAAAAATCCATTATTAGTCCTGAAGGAACATTAACAACAACTTCTAGACTTCCATCGTCATTCCAGTTTTCTGATTCCTTGTATTTGTTTATAACACCATATGCTTTGCCTGTGTGCATAGCAGGAATTGTTATTTTTACTTTCTTTGTTTCAAATTTAATAGGAATTATTGGACTTATTTTCTCAATTATATCATCAATTTGCTGGTCAACTGGAACCTTTTTAACATTAACATGAGCCTGATTCAATGCTGATTTTACTCTTTCTGGAGTGTGTGGGTTTCCTGATGAAGGATCAACAGTGTTTTCAACAATAAAATTAATCACTTGCTTGAATTTCTTTTCTTGTTCAGAATCTCTGTATTCCTGGGTCTTCAAAACCTCTCCTTGCTTAATAATCTGCCTTGCAATTTCATTAACATCCTCTGTTCCAAAAGCCTCTTTTAGATCATTTTCAGAAGCTCTTTCGCCTTTTGCAGAGTCAGAAAATATTGTGTCTCCCTCAACCTCAATGGAATTACTTTCATCATTCTTTACTTTCAGGGCCTGATCAAGATCAACAATAATCTCAAATCTTTTCCCTGCCTTTTTTATCCTTGCTGTAGTATTTGTCATATTAATCTCTTTTCAAAAACAATTATAATTTATTGATTTTTTCTCCTTCTAATTTTTTTAATTCCTTGTCTTTTTTATTAAGATAAGATAATTCAAATTTTTCCATATTAAATTCCTTTCCTTGCACTTCTTTAAAAACATCCAAAGCAACTTTGACTCCTTTTTTTATTGTAAGGTCTTTAGAATATTTATCTCTCAGTTTTTCTTTTATCTTTTCATCATCTTCTCCAATTGCATTTGCATTGTATCCAAGGTAGTTTCCAGTGACATCACTAGTGTAAAGCTCTGGAGATTCGCCATTTATTCCAGCAACCATCATGCTGACACCAAAAGGTCTTGCTCCACCGTATTGTGAAAATTGCTGTTTGATGTTAGATATTTCCTTTACAATTAGTTCTGGTTCAATAGGAGAGTCATAAGTAACTCTGTGTTGCTGCGCCAACACTTGAGCTTTTTCAATAAGAACTCTTGCATCAGACATTATTCCTGCTACACTTGCAATAATATGATTATCAATTTCATAAACCTTAGTAGAAGTTTTTTTAACAATGAGTTTGTCATCTATTCTTTTGTCAGCAAGAATAAATACTCCGTCTTTGCACACCATTCCAATGCTTGCGCTTCCGAGCCTGACAGTCTTCTCAGCATATTCTACCTGAAGTAAATGACCCTCAGGAGAGAACATAGTAGCTGTTCTATCATATCCCATTGTTTGGTGCTGTATATTTGATGATACATCCATTTTATTGCTTATCTTATTATTAGTTATTTATTTCTTATCTAATTTTTGTATTTTGTGTGTATTTTCTAAAGAGAATTTTCATAATAAATTTAACTTTTTTCTTCTCTACAAAATTAATGTATTTTTGTTATTTATAAGTGTTTCGGGTTTTAATTTTATTTAAGGCAAACTTATTACTCCTAATCTGTTAAGAGAATATCCTACCCAGAGAACTAAAATAAGATAAGAAAGTGTCCATCCTTTTGTGGCAGGAAAATGTTTGTAAAACCATCTTAAATTACCTTTGTACCATTTTTTCACTTTATTCTGAAAGAAAAATGTTAGAATAACTGCTCCAACACTATCAATTAAAAGCAAATACCAAATTACAGCTTCAATGTTCACCATTTTTATATGTAAACCAAATAAAAACATCCTTATAAAACTATACAAACACAGAGATTCTTTAGAAATTACTTATCTCTTATTACTTATTCCTTTCTAACCCTTTCAAAGTACCAGAAACCCTAATAACATCAATTCTTTCAGGCCAGACACAAAGTGAGGCACGGATAGAATCAACCATTTTTCTATTAACACATAGAACATTTTTCCTATCTTTAATCCAGCTTAATCCACATTTGCTCATACCTGAAACACCAATGAAATCAAGAATAGCTTTTTCAACATTTTCCCTAATACTTTTCCCTTTTAATTTACTTTCTAAAAGCAAATATCTCTTTTTTTCTTTCATGCTTGGCTTTAGGGCTTTCATAATATACTATGACAAAACACCAATAAAAACCTTACTAAATGCAACCAAAACTTTTCAAAGCAACTAAAAGCATTTTTAAACTACCAAGATTATTTAATATAGAAAAGAGGTTAAAGATTAGATAAAGATTAAAAATTAATCTTGTTTTAACTAATAGCAATGCAAATAATGCAATTGCAAATTGCATAGTTATATAAATACTATAAATCAACCAACAAACAAAACAGAAAAATGATAGAAGTATGCACAGTCGGAGGATATGAAGAAGTAGGAAAGAACATGACAGCCATTAAGATTGGCGAAGATGTAATAATCATAGACGCAGGAGTTTTTTTGCCTCCTTTGATGGATTTACAGGAGAGTGAGAACCAAGGGAGAAACACAGAAAAGAAAATGAGGAAGATAAAAGCCTTGCCCGACGATAAGGTTTTAGATGAAATCGGATGGAGAGACAAGGTGAGAGCAATAATAATAAGCCACGCGCATTTAGATCATATTGGGGCCATACCTTACATTGCTCACAGATATCCAAATACTCCAATTTATGGAACACCATTCACTTTATCTGTTTTAGAAAGAATTCTAGAAGATGAAAAAATGACATTGAAAAATCCTCTTAAAAAAATTAAGCCAGACACATCTTTCACAGTAAAAGGCAAATCAGGAAACCACAAAGTAGACTTTATTCATGTGACTCATTCAACTTTGCAGGTTGTATTCCCAGTAATACATACAAAAGACGGAGCTATTGTTTACACTCTTGATTTTAAATTTGATAACTTTCCTACAATGGGAAAAGCACCTAATTATAAGAAAATGAAACAGATTGCTAAAAAAGGTAAAGGTGTTAAGTTAATGATTGTTGATTCATTGTATTCTGGAGAGGATAAAAAGACTCCTAGTGAAAGAATTGCAAGGAATTTGCTAGAAGATGCTTTCTCAGTTGCAAAGCATGATAGGAAATCTGCATTGTTTGTAACAACATTCTCTTCTCACATTGAAAGACTTAAGAGTGTTGTAGAATTTGGCAAAAAAACAGGAAGGCAGATAATTATAATGGGAAGAAGCATGAACAAGTATATTAATGCAGCAAGAAAAGCAAATCTTGACCCTTTTAGATCTAAAATAAAGCTTTTGAAATACCGAAGGCAGATAAATGCTATGCTTAAGAAAGTAAACAAAAACAGAGGAAAATATCTTATTCTTTGCACTGGACACCAGGCTGAAAAAGGCTCAATAATGGACAGGATTGTCGGTGGAGAAACCCCTTTTAAGTTCAAGAAAGGAGATAATGTTGTTTTTGCATCAAGTGTTATTCCAACACCTGCAAGCATATTAAACAGAGACAAAATGGACAAGAGGTTAAGAAACAAAGGAGTGAGAGTGCAGACAGATATTCATGTATCAGGACATGCTAGCGGAGATGATTTAAGAGAATTGCTAAAAATATTTAATCCAGAGCATATAATTCCTGCACATGGTTCTTTACAGCAAGAGACTCCAATGATTGAAATTGGAAACGAGTTTGGTTATAATTTCGGAGAAACATCTCATTTATCTTCAGACGGTAAAGTGCTTACCTTTAAATAATGCTAAAACTTAATAATTTAAGATACTTAAAGAAAGATAATGAGTAAAAAGAGCAATCAAATTAAGATAAAGCAATAAATAAACAAAATAAAACAGAAAAAAGATGGTGAATCAAGAGATTGTTGAGGGATTAAGAACTGCCCTTGGAAGAGGATATTCTCTAGAGCAGGCAATGATGAGTTTCTTTAATGCAGGTTATAAGAAAGAGGATATTGAGGAGGCAGCTCGTGCATTATATACTCACCCTTCTCAGCCTTTGTCACACCCAGGAAAAGCAACACCAAAAGAAGCCAAGAAACCTATTAATTATAAGTCTCAGCCAATGGAGACGCATCCTCAACAGCAAAAGACACAGCAGATTTCTAAACCTAAAAAAATGCCTCAAAAAGCTTTTCAAGGAGCAGAGCAAAAGAAAAAGGAACAAGGAAAGCCAGTAGATCAGGCAGTTGATAAAATATCCAAATATGAGGAAAAAACAAAGCCAAAAGGAAAGATGATGACAATCATTTTGATAATTGTTTTAATTGCTTTAATAGGAGCATTAGCTGGAATTTTTCTTTTCAGAGAGACATTAATTGATTTCTTCACTGGATTATTCAGATAAAATGAAAGACTTTTTTGAAGATAAAAATTATATTGACTGGTGGTCAATTATTCATTTTTCTTCAGGACTTTTTATTGGGCTTTTTTCTATTTTAATTGGTTTGCAATTCTGGCCAGGTTTTTTCATAGCATTATTGTTAGTAACACTTTTTGAAGGGATTGAGCCTAAAATATACAAATTAACTATGAGAAAGTTTAGTGAGACTTTTTCAAATCAAATTTCAGATATTATTATTGGAATGCTGGGATATCTTCTGGCATATAAAATAAATTCTTTAAATTATATTTCTGCTTTGGCCTTGTCTCTTGTAGGATTATTTGTTATTCTTGAAATGCTTTTTGCTGATAATTCTTACTTTAAAGAATTTTTCAGAACTCTTTTAAATATCGGAGTGAGAAAAAGAAAAAGCAAAAAGAATAAATCTAAAATAAATAAAGATAAATCCAAAAATGCCTAAAACCTATAGCCCAGATTCAATATATC
>WJLC01000034.1 GCA_014728745.1 Candidatus Pacearchaeota archaeon | reverse complement strand
TTGTTATATTTATTAAAACACTTGATTTTATTTCTGAACCAGATCCAGCGGGTGTTGCAGAAAAGCTTGGTCTTTCTGAAGGAGTTACACTAACAATAGAAGAATTTTGTCCTTCATTTCCTGTTGTATCATAAGCAGCAATCTTATACATGTATTCCAGGTTATTTGTTAAACTAGTTGCATTAAAATAAGTAAGACTAGAAGTTCTTACAAGTGTCCATGTTCCACTATTATTATAATAAGTATGGTATCCTGCCAGATCAGTTATAACAGTAGAATCTGAATTTGTTGACACAGCACTCCATGAAATATTTACAGAATGGTTTCCAGAACTTCCTGTAACTCCTGTTACCTGAGCAGGAGCAAGGTCATCTATGCTTGTTCCTGAGCCAGAGACGTTAGATGCAAAATTCGGTACTTCATCATAAGTAGAAACTAAATAAGTATATTCAACTCCATCACTTACAGAATCATCAATAATAGAGACATTTGTTTTCTCAGTTATATTAAGAAAAAACGCACCATCCTTAAAGATAAAATATCCATGGGCATCAGAACTTCCAGAGGCAGTCCATGAAATATTTAATTTACCTTGTTTATTTGCTACATCTTCAACAGTGACACTTGTTGCAGCATCAGGTGCAAGATCATCAACAGGAGAACCTGAAACAGCAGTTGTATTTTCTGAGGGATTCCCAGAAGTGTCATTTGCTGCTATTTTATAATAATAAGTAGTTCCATCAGTAAGAGAACTATCTTCATAATAGGTTTGACTTAAAACTGTTTCAAGAGTATAAGAACTTCCATCATCATCACTAAAATAAAGAATATAATTATTTAGATCGTTTTCAGAGTTTGCATTCCATGTAATATTCAAAGAGCCCTCTGCATTACTTATATCAGAAACAGTAAGTCCTGTAGGTGCAGAAGGCGCTTCTGTATCAGTAACCTGTGCATTGGCTTCATTAGATTCTTCTCCTTGATTTGAGGTGTCCATTGCAGTTACAACATAATAATACGTTGTACCATCCAGGGTTAATCCAGTATCTTCATAATAAAGATTAGTTGTATTACCAATATTTGTTCCAGTTGATTTTGTAACTCCAGAAGAGGTACCCCTGTAAACAAGATATTTTAGTACATGAATATTGTCTGTTGCAGCGCTCCAGGTAATATTAATTGTTCCAGGAGTAACCTCAGCTGCAGCAAGTGAACTTGGAGCACTAGGTTCAGTAGAATCATCAATTGAAATATTGAAACTGGTATTACTGTTTGGAGCACCAATTGTTTTTGGATTTTCATTGATATTTACTCCATTAATTTTCAATGCAACAGAATCTCCTTGATTGCCTGCATAAGGATGTGTTTCAGAATCCATTGGAATTGCTAATACAAATTGGTTTCCAGCAGCAAAAGTATAATTCACAAAAGTACTATAATTAGTATCATAATTACGCTTCCATCCTTCTGTTCCCATGGTCCAGTTAATAATCAAAACACTGTCTTTGTATAGAGACACAGTAGCATAAGTGTCACTAGAACCCATAAGAACATTATCAATATACATATATCCCTTAAAATAATGATCAAATGTTTGCATTCCAGAAACCATTATTGGTGAAATTAAAATACATAGTAATAATATTATATTTTTTATTGAAGTTTTCATTCTTTTTCCCCTCATCTTTTTTTATTTTTTTTATAAAATGATAAAAAGATTATAATAACAATAATTATTACAATAATAATTGTTAAATATGTTGTTGATAATTTTTTATTTTTTTCAGCAGAATCTTTCAATGAATTTTTAGGGTCTGCTTTTGAAATTTTTACATCATTATCTAATGCTTCATCTATTGGTTTTTTGCTGATTAAAATTTCGTTATTATTCTCAGTGTCTTCATCTTTTGTAATTTTGTCATTTTCCTGTTCATTCTTTTTTTCTATTTCAGATAAATCAATTTAAGGAGGCAAATATACTGTATTCCTGGAAGAAGCAGAACGCTCATTTTCTTTTAATTCTGGTTCTTTTGAATTTGTTTCTGCTTTGATTTCTTTTTTTTCAAATTCTCCTACCTTTCCAATAACAATAGGATTCTCTGAAACAGGGTACCCGTCTATATAGATTTGTGCTGCATCTCCTTTGCAAGCAGTTAATTCATTTTCTTTGCAATCAGTGTCAATCGGAACCTTAAGAACATAATAATCAGTTTCTTTGATATCTCCCATAGAATAACTTGCAACTGTTGTATCATTGATCCTTAAACTAATAATGTTATCATCTTCTTTACTAGTTTTTTACCCTCAAAAAAAGCATCTCCGTATAATGTAAAATCAGGGAGAGGAACTGATTTTGTTAATACTGCTATTACTAATATAAAAAAAATTAAATTAATAAAAAAAAATTTAGGCTTCATTTTAACTTAAAGTCCATTCGTCATTCTGGTTAGAATATATCCAGTAACCCTTTCCGGGATGTAGTATTGTTAGAGTATTAAAAAATTCATTATCAGTTCCAACATAAGAAGGATTATACTGGTACCAGATACCACTAGATGCATACCAAATTGATTGATAGCTATCTGAAATAGAACTCATTGCATTGGTAATATTAATATTACTAATTGAATTGAATCCCACAAGATTCCATCCAGACTGTATTGATACACTTTCAGTTGCCTCACTACCTGTAACAACAAGATCATCAGCAGAACTCATCTTTAGCCAGTATCCTTTTCCAGGCTCAATCTCAGTTAATGTATTAAAAAATTCATTATCAGTTCCAACATAAGAAGGATTATACTGGTACCAGACTCCTCCAGATGCATACCAGATAGAACTGTATGTATCTGAAACTGTTGAAAGAACATTGCTTGTTGAAGAATTTTCAACCTCAACAGGAATACTTATCATGTTCCAACCAGAGGATAATTCAGTAGTAACTTCATAACTAGAATCTCCTTCTCCAGAGGTTACATTTAAAATTGTTGTAGCACTGGTTGGATTTGCATTGTCAGAGTTTAAGCTTACATTAAAATCATAACTCATTCCAGGAGGCAAAGGAGGCAGTTCTAAATTCCATGTTACATACTGTGTTGTTGATTCAGATACATCTATTGTAACACTTGTCCCGTTTTCCTGGGTTCTGTTTTCAAGTCCAACTACATTTTCAAGTTCTGTGCCATTGAAACTTGTAGTTAAAAATATTTCAATATTTCTAATATCAACCTCTGATTGAGATGTTGTTAAAGCAAGTGTTACACTAACATTTTCTGAAGAATTTGTTACCTCATAAACAGTTTCATCAAAACTTGGGGTTATACTTGGCATTGGTACAATATTATATACTGTTGATTTTGAGGCAATATTATTTCCTCCTGAATGCGTAAATGTCCAGTCAACTGTCCTGTCTGAAACAGAGAGTATACAAGACATACTTACACCAGTTGCAGAAAATGTTGTTGACGGACTGCTAACTGAAACCTGTTTACTTGATTGATCAAGGGTTAAGCAGCTTGTTGAAAAACCACTTGGCTCAATAGTAACTGTGTTTCCTGAGCCAATATCTGAGCAGGTAATAGTTATTTCTTCATCAGCACCAATTACAGTAG